>DATDXW010000026.1:0-33621 GCA_035289125.1 archaeon
GCGTATTTTCCGTATATGGCGAGCCATCCGGATTCTATAGTGCGCTTGCCGTGCAGTATGAATCTTTCGCCGCTCGCGTCCAGAATGACTTTCTGGCTCTCGCGTTTTGCCGGTTCGCCAAAGCACGAAAGGAAACGGCGAACAAGCAAGTCATAAACTTTACGTTGCTTATCGCCCGCCCTTGACGGCGCTTCGCCCGTCGGGTATATAGCCGGGTGCGCAGTGTCCGTCCTCACTCCTTCCGCCGGCTTCAGCTCTTTCGTTAAAAGCATCGTTGAATCTTTCACGTATTCACGCTGCTTCGAAATCATGCCTATGATTTTCTTGTAGTTTATGTCAGGCGGCAGCTTCTCTGAAGAGGTTCTTGGATAAGAAATGTATCCTGCCTGGTAAAGAGACTCGGCTATGTTAAGCCCCTGTTGCGGCGAGTAGCCAAAATAACGGTATATATCCACGAGGAACGATGTCGTATTGTACGGTTTCGGCGGACCCTGGCTCATCGATTTCTTCTCCACACTGATAACGAGCGCGTTGCCGCTTCCCGCCTTTTTGGATATCTTCGCGGCTTCGCCCCCATCCCATACCTTATCTTTGCAGTACTCGGCCGTGAGCGCTTCCTTCCCTTTCTTCACTTTGAGCGTGATTTCCCAGAAAGGCTCTGACTTGAACGCCCTTATCTTTCGTTCATGTTTTGCAAGCATATGAAGCGTCGGCCCCTGCACGCGCCCCGTGGAAAGTATCCTGAACCTCTTGGCACTTCTTTTTATCGCGTTTGTCAACGCCCGCGTAAGATTAATGCCATAGTACCAGTCAAGATAATGTCGCGCCATTCCTGCTTCTATCAGGTTCTTGTTCAGCGTTTTTTCCGCGTGTAAATAACTTTCAATCAATTCCGTCTTCGTCATCGTTGAGAAGCGCATACGCGCCGCATCCTTGCGCCCAAGAATGAAACGCAATATGTTGAAGCCTATGACTTCGCCTTCGTCGTCATAGTCCGTCGCTATGATAACATCACCCGCGTCCTTCGCCAGCTTCTCTATGTTCCTGAAGTACGGCTCTGAGAACGCTGCGGCAACGCTTGCCCTGAACGATGGCACCCATTCCACGTCGAAGTTTGGATAGTCCCATCCCTTGCTCGTCTGCTTCAGGTTGAATAAATGTCCCACAGCTGGCACGGTCACGAATTTTTTGCCGTCCCGTTCAAATTCATACCACGAAGCTTTGCTTCCCTCCTCCCCGCGCTTCACATGCTTTCCATCCGACAACGCTTCGGCGATGCTTTTTGACGCGGTCGGCTTCTCGCATATTATCAGAGTGTACACCATAGAACTCAACGTTTATAATATAGCGGATATATTTAAAGATTCAATGCGCGCGGTGATTTTTTCTTCACGCTTCCTCTCTTCCTGCCGCTTGCAACATTTATTAAAGAAATCTACGCGCAAGCGCCTTCATTGACATCCTATCGCCAACGCGATATTCGCCTGCAGCTATCTCTTGGCGAAGTGTATCCGCAATTGCCGGGTATTTAGCCGTTCTCTGCGTATTCTATTAGAAAACGAAAACTTTTTATTTCATTCTTTCTCAATTTCCGTGAAACCGCAATATCCGTGCAGCGCCTTCGGTATGCGCACAGAGCCGTCGCCCTGCTGGAACTGCTCCAGTATCGCGACCATCGCCCTACTCGTTGCCAGCGCCGTGTTGTTCAGCGTGTGCACAAAGCCCTTCACCGCAGTGCCTTCTTTTTCGCGGTAGCGTATGCTTAATCGCCTGGCTTGATAATCCGTGCAGTTTGAGTTCGAGCCTATCTCGCGGTACTGGCCGTCTGCCATCAGAAATTCTATATCGTATTTCTTCGCTGCGATGCTTCCTATGTCGCCTGTGCATACGTTCACGACGCGGAACGCTATTCCAAGATTTCGTAAAATTTCTTCCGAATTTTTCTGCAACTCTTCGTGCATTTTCCACGAGTCTTCCGGCGCGCAGAAAACGAACTGCTCAACTTTGTTGAAATTATGAACGCGGAATATGCCACGTGTATATTTTCCGTGTGCGCCTATCTCACGCCGGAAGCACGGCGAAACGCCCGCGAGTTTTATCGGCAATTCGCTCTCGTTGATTATTTCATCCATACGCATCGCCGCCATCGAATGCTCTGATGTCGCTATCATGTAAAGGTCATCGCTGTCAATCTTGTACATTACGCTCTCAAACTCGCCAAGAGAGACCGCCCCTTCGTAAGGCTTTCTCCTCATCATCAGCGGCGGCTGAACGGGCGTGAACCCGCGCTTTACCAGCATGTCCAGTGCATAGCGCTGCAACGCCATATCAAGCAACGCGAGCTTGCCCGTCAGATAATAGAATCCGCTTCCGGCAACTTTTGCCGCCCGTTCCTCGTCCAGCATCTCCAGAGCCGTTGCGATATCCGCATGATTCTTCGGCTCAAAGGAGAATTTCAGTTTCCCCTCGCTTCTTACCACGACGTTATCCGTGTCATCCTTGCCCCGCGGCACGGATTCATGGAGCATGTTCGGTATGTTCATCAGCGCCAGCCGCGTTTTCTCGTCCGCTTCCGCCAGTTCTTCATCCTTCTTTTTTATCTCCGCCCCAATCCTTCCGGCTTTCTGCAGCGCCGCCTTGCTTTTCTTTGCCGCTATCTCGCGGGTTATTTCGTTCTTTTTCTGCTTCAGAGCTTCCGTCTCCTTTATCAACGCTCTCCTCGTTGCGTCAAGCTTTATCGCGCTGTCTAGCAACTTGAGCAACGCGGGCTCGTTTCTTTTTTTCAGGTTTTCCCTCACGGCTTCCGGGCTTTCGCGTATAAGCTTGATGTCAATCATAAAATCACTTCTCTATCTTCACGAGCTTTATCTTGAAAGTTAAGTTCTTGCCAGCCAACGGATGGTTTGCGTCTATCCGGACAATATTTCCCGATAGTTCCGTGACTTTTACGGGCTGTCCCTGCATGTAAAGAGTGTCGTCAACCTTCGGAGTTATTCCTGCATCATTCAAAGTTTTCAGTGAAACACTTATGACCTTGTCTTCCGTCCATTCACCGTAAGCCTCGCTTGCGGGTATCTTGACCGTTTTTTCCTGCCCGACTTTCATGCCGAAAACGCCTACGTCAAAGCCCTTTATCATGGTCCCATCGCCCACGGTGAACGCCAGAGGCTCCCTGCCCTGGGAAGAATCGAAAACCGTCCCGTCATCCAGCATTCCCGTGTAATCAGCGTAGACTTTGTCTCCGTTTGCTACAACCATGTCATCACCCGTCGCACCGCCTGTTATGCAGCCTGCTATCAGAATAACAATCAAAATGCTTAAAAATCCACTGCTTTTTCTACCGGCACATCGAATTCTCTGGAATTCTATGTTTAAAGCGCTCCTCATGCTAACAAGACTGTGAAACAACCCTTAAATCATTTGCACAAAGCTCTTCTACTGCTTCGCGCGATACCGAAAGGCAAAGTAGTGACTTATAAAGAGCTTGCGCGCTCTTCGGACACATCGCCGCGCGCCGTCGGCCGGATTCTGCGAAACAATCCGCGCCCCGATTTGTGCCCGTGCTACAAGGTCGTGCGCTCCGATCTCTCTGCAGGCGGGTTCATGGGAAAGACGCAGGGCGCGGCGATACGACAAAAGATTTTCCTGTTACGTAAGGACGGTGCAGGATTCGCGAACGGGCGCGTGAACGCCGACTGCTTGTGGCGCTTCCCTAAAAATCTGCATCCCAAGCGCACACAACCTCTCCCATGAATACGACGCGGCGCGTTCCTCTCGTTCGCGGCTTGCCGTATTCTGATACACGTCCACGCCGCCTGAATGCATAACGAGATAGCGCAATTCTTCATTTCCGGTTTCATTCCGCGCACGTTTCAGGATGCCTTCCCTGTCAATTGTCCCGTAGTCCATACCAAGAAATCACGTTTCTGGGAAATAAAGTTAACGCGTGACCGCGAAGCTCTTCACTTCCTCGGCGAGCGTGCGTGCATTGCCTTTGGAGAAATGTTTTCGCACGGGATTCACCAGTTTGTCCACATAAGAAGCGGTGGAGGCTTTCAGGTCCGCCGGATGAATGTCCCCTGATTTGAACGCGGCTGCCAAATCTCCGTATGACGAAAATTCCAAATCTCCCCCGAACTTCCTCACAATTTTCACTTTCTTGAATGAAGGGAATATAATGTACCTGCAGTATTCCAGTATCGGATTCTCTTCTTCCGCCATCGGGCAGTACGCTTTCGCTATCTTGCGCTTTATCTCCTCGGCCGTATCGGTCATGAATATCGCGCTGTCCGGCTTTGATTTGGACATCTTTAAGTCTATCGAACGCTCCACTGCATCAGTAGCCGTGGACGGAACGTGCTGCAATCCGAGAAGCATGTGATGACTGACTATAACAGGCTTCCACCACCCGAGCTTCGGGCCCAGCTCACGCGCCAGAATGTTCACTTTTCGCTGGTCCATGCCTAACTGGCATATGTCCGCTTCCAACTCAAAAATATCCGCAGCCTGCATGCACGGATAGATAATCTGCGACGCCTGCTGCACTTCTGCGTCCTTCCGCCCCATTATCTGGCCCGTCCGTATTATCCGTTGTATCGTAGAATGGCGCGATATCTGCAGCACCTTCTTCCAGTATCCACTCTTGCTCACTACGTCGCTGGCGCGCACAAACTCCACATTCTTGGTCTCCATGCCCGCGGCTTTCCAAGCTTCAACAAGATAGTCGCCGCACTTATTTATTTTTTCCAAGTCTCCTCCAAGCTTGTTGTTCGCCCATCCGTGCCAGTCCGCGGCGTACATCTTGAACTTGACGCCAGCCTGCGTCATCCTGTTGACGTTTATGACGCGAAGTATGCCCTGCGCGATATGCAAGATTCCGCTCGGTTCAAAACCATCATAAGCAACGGGATTCTTCTTCGTTTCCAGAAGTTGGCGAAGTTCTCCTTCCGTTATGATTTCTTCGCCGACTTCCCTGACCAACGAAAGCCGTGATTCAATATCCATAGTCATATACCATACCGTCCGAATATTAAAGAATGTTTTAGACCAACATTTAGTATATATGCATATTCAGTGACTCTCATCTTGGATAATTTCGTGCCTATAAGTGTCTTCTCCTGCTTTTACCAACTTTGCTAGCTTGCGGCTTCTTGCAGACATCCCGTCCCCTAGGGTCGCCGCCATCATTAATTCCTCTCCTGACGCGGACATGTACTCTTCGATCGTCATCTTCCCGGAATTGCCCTGCGGACCGCTCCATGTAGCTTCTATATCTGAATATAATCCGCATGGATTTCTGATGCCGTGTACATATGCAGTAAGAAACCCCACATAATTTCCGGTCTCATTCATGCCCATATATACGGCACGCGTCCTACTGAATACACCTGCATTGGGCCAGCTCGGCTTTTTATCCGGTTCCCATGGAAGTTCCATTACTATAGTTTTCTCCGCCAACAATTCTTTCGTCATCTTACCCCCATTTCTTTCAATCGGCAATCTTTAAATATGTGCTACTATGTAACATAGTAACATGGTTTTCGCTCTCAATAATGAACTTATGCTGGCGGCGCGTCATATCCGGATAGCACGTCTTCTTGACGAGCAGGGGCCGCTGGGCATAATAAAACTATCCAAGATGACCCAGTTGCCGCCGCAACAGGTCCGCTACTCGCTACGCGTGCTCCAACAAAGGGGCTTTCTCGAGCCTACCACTAAAGGCGCTGAGCTGAATTCCAAAGGTTATAAATTCTTAAAGGAGCTTGACATAGAGAAGAAAAGATTAATAGAGGACATCAACAGATTATAAATAAGGCATCAAGTATAATATGGCATCGGCTTGGAAGCTGTCAGACGCACGGCTGGGCAAAGCCGTCATACAGAATCGTGCGTCATACAGCATCGCGGGGTATTATGAAGGTTTGCGAATAATGAAAATACGGGTTCTCGGAGCAGGCAGGGACATAGGCAAAAGCTGCATCGAAGTGGAGGCGGACGGCACGCGCGTCATAATGGACGCTGGGATGAAGATAAATCCTGAGCCGCCTTCCTACGCGCCTCTTCCTGACAGCGCGCCGGATGGAGTCGTGATAAGCCATGCCCATCTTGACCATTCGGGCGCGCTGCCGCAACTTTACCATAAGTGGAGCCCGCCCGCGTTCATGACGCAGCTCACGAAAGAGCTCTCCCAGCTTCTGATAAAGGATTCCATGAAGATAGCCAACGCCGAAGGCTACAACGTTCCGTATGACGAACATGAGTTCCACACTGCCATGAAAAGAACAATAGTGAAAAAGTACGGCGAGCCTTTCAGGATAAAGAATCTTTCCTGCTCACTCTACGATGCCGGGCACATACCAGGCTCTTCTTCCGTGCTCCTGTCCGGCTCAAAGCGCATATTATACACAGGCGATATACAGGATGAAGAAACGACGCTGCTGCGCGGTGCGCGACTGCCGAAGAAGGCTGACACGCTTATAATTGAAAGCACTTATGCCGGCAAATCGCGCGCGCCCCGCAAAAAGGAAGAAAGGCGCCTGATAGAAGCGGTGGAGGAATGCATCGCGAACAACACGCCGGCTCTCATGCCCGTTTTCGCTATCGGTAGAGCCCAGGAAGTGCTGATGCTCCTGGAAAAATATGCTAAATATATCGCCATTGACGGAATGGTGAAAGACGCCACGCGCATTGTGACATCTCATCCCGGCTCGATAAAAGACGCGGGTACGCTGCGGGAAGCGGCGAACAAGGCGTTCTGGGTGAAGACTGCCAAGCAACGGCAGAACATAATGGAGAAGCGCCCACTAATCATTTCGTCCGCCGGAATGCTCGGCGGCGGCCCGGCTGTTTCCTACCTGCGTTCCATCGCGCAGAAAAAGGAAGCACGCGTTTTGTTCACCGGTTATCTCGTAGACGAATCGGCCGGCTGGGGCGTGATGAACGAAAAGATGTATGACCATGAAGGCGAGAAGTTCCCCATCAAATGCCGCATTGACCAGTTCGAGCTTTCGGGCCACGCCACGCACGAAGGTCTCCATCGCATAATAAAATCCGTGAAGCCCGAGCATATCGTGTGCGTCCACGGCGACTCGACTGAAGCGTTTGCCAAAGAGCTGTGCGAGATGGGTTACGATGCACACGCGCCCCGTCCTGGAGAAGAAGTCAGGTTCTGAGAAGATATGCTCGAAATAAACGGCAATGCGGGAGGCGGCTCGGTCGTGCGCATCGCCGTTGCGCTTTCTGCGATGACGCAAAAGCCGTGCAAAATAACCCATATCCGCGAGAAGCGCGCCAACCCCGGAATGCAGGCGCAGCACATTGCTGCCGTGAAAGCTGTGGCTACTATGTGTGATGCGTCCGTGACAGGATGCTTCGTCGGTTCTTCCGGGCTTGAATTTACGCCCAAAGAAATGAAAGGACGAACGTTTGAACTCGCCATGGGAACAGCCGGCTCCATCGCGCTTGTGCTTCAGGCTATTATGATCGCCGCGCTCGCCGCAAAAGAAGTGGTGCGCGTAAAAATAACAGGCGGCACTGTCAACAAGTGGGCGCCGTCTCTGTCATATCTGCAAAACGTCACTCTTCCGATACTGAAAAAAATGGGATACGATGCCACTGTGAACGTCATAAAGCACGGGTTCTATCCGAAAGGCGGCGGCATCGTTGAAGCCATAATAAAGCCGCGCACGCTAAAGCCGGTAAATCTCACGGAACGCGGCGGCGTGACGCGCGTGCTTGGAACTGCTCTTGCGTCATCGGACTTAAAAAAAGGAAAAGTTACCGAGCGTATGGCGAAGACGGCAATGATTGAGGGCGCGAACATAAAAGCTGAATATACTGAAACCCTTTCGACCGGCGGCATCATTGACATGTTCGCGCAGTGCGAATATTCCGTACTGGGCGTGTCTGTACTGGCAGAGCGCGACAAAAGCGCGGAAAGCGTGGGAAAAGAAGCTGCATCGCTGTTGCAGGAAGCAATAGAAAGCAACGCCGCAGTGGACGAGCACATGGCAGACCAGATTCTGCCTTTTCTCGCCGTAGCGGGCGGCGCGGTTCGCGTTCCGCGCATAACGGAACATTGCATTGTTAACATGAATGTGATAAACCAGTTTTTAAAAGTGCCCTTCAGCATCAAAGAAAACATAATAAAAGCGGAAAAATCACAACCTTGAAAGTTTCTTCATCTTTATCGTGAGCGTTCCGCCTTTCAGCTTCGCCTTCGCAGACTTGCGGTTCACCTTCTGCGGCAGCGCGAAGAATCGGCGTATGGAGTCTGTGAACATCTCCTCATCTTCGTCCATCAGCTTCTGCGCGACTATGTCTATAGTGTCCTCGGTTATGTCAAAGTCTATCTCGCTCCTGCCGAATCCCACGAGTTCCGCAGTCACTGTTATCTCGTCCTCGCTTTCGTCTATATTGACCGGCATCTCGGAACGCTCGCCTTTTGCCGGAGGCTCTTGCTGCAAATCCCAGTAATAAACCAGATTCTTGTCGCGTTTCATAGTTATTCCTTGCACAGCAAAGCAATTAAATCTTATTGCTCCTATTTTGCGCCAGCAACTGCTTGATGTAGAAGTTTATGCTGCCGGTTTTGGGCATCCCGTGTCCGGGAAGAAGATGCTTTATCTGCAGTTGCGCCAGTTTCTTCAGCGACTCCTGCATTTCTGTGTCACTACCGGAAGGCATGTCCGTGCGTCCGGGCCCCTGCCAGAACACGGTATCGCCGGAAATCAGCATCCCGCTTTCTTCGTCGAAAAGGCACAGCGAGCCAGGACTGTGCCCAGGCGTGTGGATGACACGAAAAGTGAAATTATCCGTTTTTATCCCGATGCCCTCGCGCAGTCTTTTGTCCGCGGTCATGGAGCGCGCGACGGCGCCGGACATCTCCGCACAGGTGCCGTTGCCCGTCTCCAACCATTCGGCTTCCTTCTCGTGCACGCACACCGTCGCCTTCAGCCAGTCCCGGAACTTCTTGGCGCCGCCTGCATGGTTATAATGCGAATGCGTCACGACGATCGTCTTCAGCCGCGAAGTGTCGTACCTTCCAGCAATGTACTCTTTCGCGCGTGCGAACCACTCCCCGCTGCCTGAATCCACAAGCAGTTGCCCATCTATGATATAGCTGTTCGAGTCATTCCCTGCCCCTGCCAGCACGTCCACGCCTTTCAGAATTTCCATGAAAAAGACTATCTAAGCAAATCTTAAGAAAGGAAGCCGTCTCATTTCATTCCGCATGCCCGCAATCCCAGTTCCTTCTTTATCTCTTCAAAATTCCCGTGCGGCTTCCGCAGCAGGGCAAGCGCCCGCCCGGCATTTTCCAGCAGTCCTTCGTTGAAGGTGAACATGCCTGCCAATTGCCCGAACATCTCTGCCCGTCCAGAGTCCAGCCCGTAAAAGCTCAGTTGCGGCACCCACACGAAAAGAAGCCCTTCCATGTCCTGCACACTCTTCTCTTTTCTCTCCGTGAGAAGAAAATAATAGTATTCCGCAAGGGCGTCGCCCATCCCGCTTCGTATCACGCTCTTGTTCGCAGCCACTTCCGCGGCGACGCCGTCATAGCCGTAAAGCGCCATGTACGTCTCCCGAACCGCCAGCATAGCTACGTAACGCACATCGGAAACAAACGGGTCGCTGCTATTAAGGGTAAGCGAAAGCTCGTCCCCGTCCACTATGGCGCAGGTTTGCCCGCCAAGCGAAACGCGCACCTTTCTGAAAGAAAACGTATCATTTATAGCCCGTATCGCATGGCGAATCATGCTATAGATATGCAGGCGGTATGGTATAAATATCCCCTTTTTGCTGTGGCAAAAAGTCGATGCCATATTATACGATTACGCGCCGCTTACATATCCCCTTTTTGCTGTGGCAAAAAGTCGATGCCATATTATACGATTACGCGCCGCTTACATATCCCCTTTTTGCTGTACCAGACTGACGCACTGCGTGCGTCTATCACCATCCAAGTCGATGCCATATTATCCTTTGAGAAATTCAGGAAAGCTTTGCTTGAATTACCCTGAAGATATTTCACATGAACAGGCATTCCTGTGATAAAATTTCCGGATTCATCGAATTCTCTGGAATTCGATGTTTAAAAGGTATGCAAAAGTATGAAAAGGATTTAAGCGTTTCCTGCGCATTAAGCAGATGAATCTGCCCTCTCTGGCGGGAAAACGTGTGCTTGTGATAGGCGACGTCATGCTTGACCGCTACATGTATGGGGAGGTTCTGCGTATTTCTCCGGAAGCCCCTGTGCCCGTGGTACGCGTTTCCGGTGAAAAGTTTGTGCCGGGCGGTGCGGGCAACACGGCCAATAATATTGCATCCCTCGGCGGAAAGCCGAAACTTGTCGGCGTCGTGGGCGCCGACGCCTCCGGTTCGCTGCTTCTGAGAGAAATGGAATCACTGGGAATAGACACATCCGGCGTGCTTCGCGATAACACCCGGCCCACGATAGAGAAAACCCGCATTGTCGGCCAGTCCCAGCAAATGATAAGGATAGACTACGAGAAGTCCGAATATCTCAACAGCGACATGGAAAGTAACCTGATAAAGAATATAGAACGCAGCGTTTCTGACACCGATATAGTCGTCGTTTCCGATTACGGCAAGGGTGTGGTCACCGAAAACTTGCTTCACTTTCTTTATGAGGCGTGCGAACGGAACGGAAAAAGGATTATAATCGACCCCAAGCCGCGCAACTCGGGCTTTTATCGCGCGTTTCTGATAACGCCCAACGAGAAAGAAGCCGCGGAGATTACAGGCGCTGCTAATATAGAGGATATGGCTGCAAAGTTCTCGGGCATCGCATCAAACGTTCTCATAACCCGCGGCGAAAAGGGCATGTATCTTCACACAGAGAACGGAAAACGCGTTGTTATTCCCACGGAAGCGAGGCAGGTATTTGACGTTTCGGGAGCGGGCGATACTGTGGTGGCCGTGCTTTCCCTCGTGCTCGCCGCAGGCGCTGATGTAGAAGATGCGGCGCGCATCGCCAATCGCGCCGCGGGCATCGTGGTCGGAAAAGCCGGCACAGCCACGCTTACGATTGACGAGTTGCAGAACACAGTAGGTTCTGACATATACGGATTCCTGCAGGAAACCATAACTGCAATGAAATTGCTGGCCGAGAAAGAGATGCCGTCCATAGAGAAGCTGGCTGACGCCATACGAGAAACGTACGTCAACCGGAAGAAAATATTGGTTTTCGGCAACGGCGGCTCCGCTTCTGACGCGCAACACTTCGTAGGCGAACTCGTCGGGCGATTCAAGCGCGAAAGGGCGGGCCTGCCCGCGATATCTCTCAATTCCGATACTACGATACTCACGGCGATAAGCAATGACTACGGATATCCCAGTGTATTTGAACGGCAAGTCGAAGCGTTAGCCAGTCCAGGCGACCTTGTGATAGGCATAACCACAAGCGGCAATTCTGAAAATGTAGTGCGTGCCATCGCGAAAGCAAAGGAGATGTGTATAAGGACTGCGTGCCTCACGGGCGGGAGCGGCGGCAAGGTTGCGGTTCTCGCGGACTTGGCTATAAAGGTGCCCTCCGATAATACTCCAAGAATACAGGAATGCCATACGGCAATAATACACGTGGTCTGCGAGTTGTTGGAAAAAGAGCTGTACGGTGAACCATGATGGGAAAGGCAACGAGCATATATGAAGCCGCGCGCATGGCGGTAGAAATGCGCGCGCGGAACGAGAAAGTCGTCACCACTAACGGCGTTTTTGACATTCTCCACGCAGGTCACGTTGATTATCTGAAGCGCGCGAAAGCGCTGGGCGACGCCCTTTTCGTCGCCGTCAACAGCGACGATTCCGTAAAAATAAACAAAGGCGACAAGCGCCCGATAAATCCGCTGGAAGACAGGATGACTGTACTGGCGGCACTGGAATGCGTGGACTATGTTTTTTCTTTCGGCGAGCGCGACCCGTGTGCGTGGCTTGAGAAAATAAAGCCCGCCGTGCATGTCAAGGGAGGCGACTACAAGATGCCGCTCATTGAGCAGGGCGTGGTGGAAAAGAACGGCGGCCGCGTTGTGCTTATTCCCGCCGTCAAAGGCAAGTCCACGACGAGTATCATTGAAAAGATAAAATCGGTGTATTGCCAGTAGCTTAAAATCAATTTCTACTGTAGTTTTTGAAAAATCTTTGAAATTCTCATATTTCAGAAACTACGGCATCATGAAAAGATAAGATGTAAACTACCCGCCACGAGCAACTTGACGCACGATGCTGTATGACGGCTTCGCTTTCCGATGGCGCGTCTTCGTGAGAGACGTTTAGTAAGGGACGAACGTTCTGCGCATACGGCGATGACGGAACGGGGTAGCTAACCCGCCATTATCCAACGTCTGGGACGCACCAGCAACGCCGCTTCGGTGGCTTTAGGTGTGCGGGTTATAAACGCGGCGGAATTTAGATGTTTAAAAGCGTTTTCCGCGAAGGATTAATAATGAAGATTTCCATAGTCGGCACAGGGTATGTGGGACTTTCTACTGCCGTGGGTTTCGCTATAAAGGGGCACGACGTAACGTGCATAGACGTTGACCGGAACAAAGTCGCTCTTGTCAATAGCGGCAAAGCTCCCTTCTACGAAGTAGGCATAGAGGAAGGCTTGCAAAATGCGATAAAAAACGGCAAGCTCCGCGCCACTACCGACTACTCTGCCGTCAAAGACAGCGAAATTACGTTCATCTGTGTCGGCACGCCCTCTGACGAAACGGGAAAAATGGACGTGAGTTACGTGAAAACAGCAACCGAAAGCATCGCAAAGGTTATTGCAGACAAGCCGTATCACGTTGTCGTTGTTAAGTCTACCGTGGTGCCCGGCACGACGCGCGACGTCGTGCTGCCTATACTGAAAAAGCACGCTGCGACCTTCGGACTGTGCATGAACCCAGAATTCCTCCGTGAAGGGATGGCACTGGAAGATTTTCTCAATCCCGACCGTATGGTAATCGGCGAGCTTGATGTAAAATCCGGCGACATGCTGATGAAAGCGTATCAGAAATTCAACGCACCGTTCGTGCGCGTTCCCCTGTCCACGGCGGAAATGATAAAATATGCATCTAATACTTTTCTTGCTGCGCGCATTTCCTTGATCAACGAAATAGGCAATGCCTGCAAGAAACTGGGCATAGACGTTTACGACGTGGCTCATGCACTGGGGCAGGACAAACGCATAGGCCCGCATTTTCTTGAAGCCGGTATAGGATTCGGCGGCTCCTGCTTCCCTAAAGACGTTTCTGCGCTGATGCACAAGGCGGAAGAGCTGGGAACGGGCAACGAAATTATGAAAGCCGTGCTTAGCGTGAATGCAAACCAACGCAAAGTCATAGTGGATATGCTGAAGCGCAGGCTTTCGTTAAAAGGCGCAAAAATCGCCGTGCTGGGCGTTGCATTCAAGCACGATTCCGACGACGTTCGCGAATCGCCCGCCATAAACGTCCTTCGGGCGTTAAAGCGCGAAGGCGCGGACGTGTGGGCGTACGACCCGCAGGCAATGGAAAATGCAAAAAAAATCGCGCCTGAAATAAAATACGCCTCGCGCGAAAAGTGCCTGAAGGACGCGGACGCGTGCCTTCTCCTCACGAACTGGCACGAATTCCGCACGATGGAAGACAAAGACTTCGCAGTCATGAAAAATAAGATAATAATAGAAGGCAGAAGCATACTGGACAGGAAAAAAGTTTCCGGTTACGAAGGCATGTGCTGGTGACAAAATGAAGGCAATAATTCTCGCGGCAGGAAAAGGCACGAGACTTAGACCGCTTACTTACGGGATACCGAAACCGCTAATACAAGTGAAGTCAAAGCCCGTTATAGACTGGGCCATCCATAACATTGCCAAATGCGACGAAATCAAGGATATAATCGTAGCTGTAGCGGGAGGAAACGAAGGCGATCCGGACGAAATCAAAATGTATTCCACGCATGCGAGCGCGATAAGCAATTACGTGAAGTTCAATAAAGAATTTCCCGGTATCATTCACACGGAGCAGACGCCCCAGAAAGAAACGGGCGGCGATTTGAAATTCCTCGCGAAAAAAAACAAACTGGAAGAAGAGACCGTGATAGTCGCATACGGTGACATAGTGACCAGCATAGATGTAAATGCCATGCTGGCGTATCATAGAAAATGTCGGAAAGCGCTGGGCGTTTCTGCAACTGTTGCGCTCTTTGAAGTACCTGAAAAAGACATAGGCAGATTTGGAATCGCAACGCGCAAGAACGTGCAAGGAAACGACATCGTGACGAGCTTTGTAGAAAAACCCGTGAGGTCAGAGTCACGGCTTGCAAACTCCGGCTATTACATACTGGAAATGCGTGACGTTTATCGCCTTCTGCCGGACGGCGCGGAGAAAGTGGAAAGAACCGTCTTCCCTGCGCTCGCTACTCAAGGCAAACTCGCAGGCTTCATCACAACACTTCCTTACTGGCTTGACATCGGCACGCTTGAATCTTTGGAAGAAGCAAACGCGCGCGCCCACGAAGGCATAATATTACCTCCTTCCAAGAGCGGATAGATTCTTATGCAGGGAAAATATCTTCGGTTGGTTGACAAGGTTGTCGGCAAATTTTTTTACTTGGCCGCGTATCCTCTTGTGAAAATACTCCCTAAAAGCCGCTCGGGCGGCGTGCTGGCGATAAAGCTGTGGGCGCTGGGCGACAGCATTGCCACGCTGCCTGCGCTGAAGGCGCTCAAAGAAAAAAATCCGCAGGAAAAACTCACCGTTCTGTGCACGAAGAACAACGCGCTCGTCTACGAACTGAGCGGCATCCCGGATGAAGTCGTGGTACTGGATTACCGAAATCCCCTTTCCGTCGCGCGCGTACTCGCGCGCCTCCTAAAAGGCTTCTCGCTTTGCGTAGATTTTGAGCCATACTCTTATTTCTCCTCATTCCTGTGCGGGATGACGCGCGCGCCCCTGCGCACAGGCTTCTCCAACCGCGGGCTTCTTTACACGAATCATATAGCGCCGGAAAAGATACATATAGCGGCTAATTATATGCGCCTTGCCGGGGGAGGGCACTATGCTCTTGTTCCGCTGCGCGTCACGGAAAACGCCGTGCGCGAAGCTTCTTCTTTGCTGCCACCGGGAAAGGTTATCGCTATCCATCCCGGCTCTTCTTCATCATCGCCGCGAAGAAAATGGAGCACTGAAAACTTTGCGAAGCTCTGCGATACTCTGGCTACGCAGCATAACGCAAGCATAATCATAATAGGAACGAAGGGCGACAACACCGGCGCAAAGACGGTGGTCGAAGAGATGCACCATTCAGTCGTCAACCTGTGCGGCAAGACAAGCCTCCCTGTTCTCGCGTCACTGCTCCAAAAAGTTTCGCTTCTCATTGCCAACGACTCCGGCCCTATGCATCTGGCTGCTGCGATGAAGACACCGGTGCTCGGGTTATTCGGCCCCAACAATCCGGAACTTTTCGGGCCTCTGGGCGGCGTGTCGCTTTACCATGGCCCCGGCGAGCCGTGGATAAAGCCGTTCGAAGGAAAATTTCCCGACAGTTGCCCGGAAGAATACGATGTGAACCGGATAACCGTTGCCGAAGCACTGGAGGCGGCTAACGGGCTTCTTGCGCGTGGAAATACTCGCCCATCGTGAAGTAGCCCGCAAGCTGCCCGTCTTTCGCAAGCGCCGGAAACAAATCCCTTTCCAGCGATGCGCAGTCCTTGAGCGCGGCAAAGACCGCCGGCTTGAATACGTATATTCCCGCATTGACAATATTTGATACAGCTTTGCGCGGCTTCTCCTGAAAGTTGGTTATCATGTCCCCGTCCAGTATCGCGTTGCCGTATTGTGAAGACTCCGCCCTGCTCATGAGACCCATCGTAGCTATGCTGTTGCGCTGCTTGTGCCGCTCTATCATCTTTTTGAGGTCAAAGTCATTGTAGACGTCGCCCGACATTACGACAAAGTCTCCGCTCAACTCGCCACTCATCTCGCGGAGCGCCTCTGCGTTGCCTGACCTGCCCGTCAGGATGACCTTCATCCCTGCAGCACTGCACTCCATTTCCAGTTCAGTCAGCCTCGGTCCACGTTGCGTAAGCACGCAGACATCGGATATGCCGTTTCTTCTGAAAAAGTCCGCCTGCGCCGAAAGCAGCGTACTGCCTTTGTAGCCCAACAGCGCGGCACGATGGTGCTCTTTGCGCAGTAATATTACCACTTTGCCCGCCCCCTCCGCTTCCATGCCCCGGCGCAGCAGCGTTTCCATGTGCCTGCTCCTGCTGATGCCGCGGCTTTCCGCTGCCGCGTCTATGTCTTCCAGCAGCGCTCTGCCCAGTGAAATAGCTATCTTTTTCTTTGCCATAAGAGAGTATGAACAATTCATACTTAAAAAGATTACTTGTTTACCGTTTTGTCACTTCAGTGATTTCCGATAAGTGCTTTATAAAGTTATCTTCTATCAATAACAAATGCCGAAAATAAAACCGCGAGATGGAGTAAGCTTAGCATTTAGAAATGACCCATTACATTTCTTTCCTGCAACTGCAGAAGCCTTAAGCACTGCTTATTGTACTCCATCAAGTGTGTGGTATAGGGATCCGATGATAAGAGATGAACTTATCCGTGGAAGAGGACAGCCACCTGAATTGTATATCAGGTAATTATGACTTTTGACGTGTAAACTACCCGCCACTAAAGTGGCAGGCATCGGTGAGGAGACGGGAAAAGTATTCTCGTGATGACCAAACTTTGATGGCTGGTTTCTTTTTGGCTTTACTTGTTTACAGTAACTGTTAAAAGCAGTGGATTTTTAAAGTGCCCGTTTACATTTAATCATGCGCATCCTTTTCGTCGCGGAATATTACCCGCCAGTCGTGCTGGGCGGGGCGGAAATAAGCTTAAGGACGATGGCACGCGAGCTGGCTAAAAGGCATGCCGTTTCCGTGCTGACGCCTAACTATCACGGCACCGCGCGCGCCGAGAGAAAGGACGGGCGCGTTTCCGTCATTGAATATCCGAGCATCCGCCGGTTCTTCTTCGCCCGCCGGGGCGTTTCGCGTGCCATGCAGAGAACAAGCATGCCCGCTTTCCGCGCCGGGCTGTCGCTGATTGAAAAGATATTCGCGCGCGAAATGGCGCGTGCCATAGAACGCGAAGCCTCCGGCTTTGACGTAGTCCACTCCAACAACCGCGAATCGCTCATGGCGCTGGACATGGCAAACATAAGCGCAAAAAAAATAGCCCATATACGTGACGCGCGCCCGCTGCCACGCACGAAAAACGTGTCGCGCTTTATGACGGTGAGCGATTTTCTAAAAAGTAAATTTTCGTCTGCGGGCAGGGTTGTGCGCGTGTACAATCCTGTAGACGTCCGCAGCTTCACGTTGTCAGAGAAAGGCGATTTCATTCTGTTCGTCGGCTCTCTCACGAAGGATAAGGGAACTGCGTTTTTGCCGGATATAGCCGCACGCACCGGCAAGACGCTCGTGGCGCTGGGTGACGGACCGGAGAAAGAGGCACTCAAAAAGCGCGGCATTGCCGTGGAGACAGGAGACGTCCGCTCTTTCTACGCTCGTGCGCCCTTTTTACTCGTCCCGTCCCAGTGGGAAGAAGGCTTCGGCCGCGTTGTCGTGGAAGGCCAGGCAAGCGGCTGCGTAGTAATAGCGACTCGCAAAGGCGCGCTGCCCGAGCTTATAAAGAACGGCAAAACCGGCTTTTTGGTTGACGACGCAGAAGAGATGGCAAGCATTATAACAAAGCTCAAAAAAACTGAAAGAAAGCGCATATCCGCCGCGTCCGTGAAGGCTTCAAAAGCTTTTTCACCGGAGAAGATAGCGGCACTTATGGAAAAGGCATACGGTGAGCTGGCATGAACGTGGGGCATTTCGTTGACCAGTGGCTGCGCACTTCCGAAACGTTCATACTTGCGCAGGCGAAAGGTGTTATTCTCACGTCTTACGTCATTCCCGGTTCGCCCGCCGCCAAGACATACGCCATGGAGCCCATGGAGCGGCTTGCATTCCTTGCGTCCGGCCGGAGCGCGTCTCTTGCGCAAGCGATAAACGCCGAAAAAATTAACCTTATCCACGCCCACTTCGGCACTGCCGGCAGGCTTGTTCTCAACACGGCAAAGCGATGCAACGTTCCTGTCGTGACGTCTTTCTACGGGCATGACTGTTATGCATATCCTACGAAAAACCCATCTGCGTACAAGAAGCTCTTCGACGAAGGAACCGCCTTTCTCGCTCTGGGAAAAGAGATGAAAGAAACGCTTATCGCTCTTGGTTGCCCGAAAGAAAAAATAATCGTGCATCACTTGGGCGTGCCGACGCAGCCCGCGATAAGAAGAAAACCGAAAAATAAGGTAGTGTTCCTGTCTGTGGCGCGTTTCGTGGAGAAGAAGGGGCTCGAATACGCGATAAAAGCTTTCGTCCTGCTCCGCAAAGAAATGGATTGTGAACTGCGTTTGGTCGGCAACGGCCCGCTGCTTGACGAACTGAAGGCTGCGTCCAGCGGCGTGCAGGGCGTCATCTTCATAGACAACTTCGCTGCGCCCGAACCACGGAAAGTGGTTGAGCAGGAAATGAAAACCGCCGATGTCTTCATTTTGCCGAGCATCACCGCTAAGGACGGCGACCGCGAAGGCACTCCCGTGACTCTAATGGAAGCCTCGTCCTTTTCTTTGCCCTGTTTGTCCACGATGCACAGCGACATACCAGAAATAGTAGACAATGGCAAAACAGGCTATCTCGTTCCGGAACGGGATGCGCAGGCGCTTTACGAAAAGATGAAGGTTCTTGCGTCCAGCCCGGCAAAGCGTGCGGCGATGGGCAGGAAAGCCCGGGAAAAGATAGCGAAAGAGTTTAATAGCAAGGTACAGACAAAGCGCCTCCAAAAAATCTACGCGTCGCTTCTCAAAAGTTAAAAAGGCTCTTACGTACGTAATCTTATGCAAGTCGTTATTCTGTGCGGTGGCAAGGGCATGCGCATGCGCCCGCAGACCGAGTATGTCCCGAAGCCTATGATGGCTATAGGCAACGCGCCCATTCTAGAGCATATAATGCGCTACTTCTCCGCATTCGGTCACGACGAATTCATACTCTGCCTCGGCTACCGAAAAGAGCTGATCGAGGAATACTTTCGCGGCAAGCCGTGGAACGTGAAGCTCGTGGATACCGGCGAGAACGCGTCAAAGAGCGAGCGCCTCGCCAAAGTTGCGCACTTATTGAAGGAAGAATTCTTCGTATCATACGGCGATGACCTGTGTACGGTAGACCTGAATGCTCTGCTAGCTTATCACAAAAAAACGGGCGCGCTGATGACCGTTACTGCTCCGAAGATGACATCACCTTACGGGATTCTGGAACTGGAAGGGAGCGGGAAAGTTTTGGCGTTCAAAGAAAAGCCCGTTCTGACCCATAGAATAAATGGCGGTTTCCTTGCCATGAAAAAGTCCGCGCTTTCGTTCATTACGCCGGGCGAAGACTTGGAATCAGGACTCATGCAACGTCTTGCGTCCGAAGGCAAACTTTACGCCTTCCCGCATAACGGATTCTGGGCGTCCATGAACACGCATCAGGATAATATCATGCTCAACGAATTATGGAACAGCGGCAAAGCAGAGTGGAAAATATGGAAGGACTGAACGTTTTAGTAACGGGAGCGAATGGATTCCTCGGCTCATGGCTTTGTAACTCGTTAAAGGGAAACGTCTACGCGCTGAAGAAGGAAGACATAAAGCATTCCATGCTTGACGAGAAAAGAGTAACGATACTGAACGGCGACGTCACAAATGCGCGCTTTATCGAAGACGCGATAAAAAAACATTCCATCGGCATGTGTGTTCATCTCGCCGCGCAAACGATAGTGGGAGAAGCGAACAAAAACCCTCTGCCTACGATAGAAACGAACGTTATGGGCACGGTTAACGTTCTGGAAGCCTCACGCAAGCTTGGCGTTAAAGTCGTCATAGCATCCAGCGACAAAGCCTACGGCGAACAGGCGCTACCTTACGTGGAAGGCATGCCCATGAAAGGGCTGCATCCTTACGATGCCTCCAAGTCCTGCGCCGACTTGCTTGCGCAAACGTATTATAATACTTACGGCATTCCCGTCGCTATAACGCGGCTTGCAAACATCTTCGGCCCGGGCGACACAAACTTCTCGCGCATAGTACCGTCTGCTTCTTTGGCGATAGCTAAAGATGAGAAGCCCATAATTCGCAGCGACGGCTCCCCCGTCCGCCAGTACATATACGTTGAAGACGCCGTGAGCGGATATATGGAGTTGATAGAGAAGATGAACGCAGGAAAATGCTTCGGCGAGGCGTTCAATTTCGGCTCTACAGAACCCTTAAGCGTCTATGAAATGGTGAAGAACATAATGAAAGCCGCCAGTATGCAGGGCGAGCCGATAATAAAAGGAGAACGCACAAAAGGCGAGATACAGGAGCAGTATCTTTCCAGTAAAAAGGCGAAGAAGATGCTGGGCTGGAAACCCGCAGTAAGCCTGGAAGAAGGATTGAAAAGAACGTTAGCGTGGTACGCGAAGGTATTTGCATGACTCGAATATTGATAACCGGTGGTTTGGGATTTCTCGGCAGCCATCTCGCCCGCGCTCTCGTCGGCGAGGAAGTAATAATCCTTGACAGCCATCCGAACGACGAGAGAGTGCGCGACATCTCGGGCAAAGTCAAAATAATACGCGCCTCGCTGGGCGGTGACGTGAAGAAAATAGTGCGCGACATAAACGCCGACGTCGTCTTTCACTTGGGCGCCTTTACACTCCCTTATCGCGAGAAAAGTTTTCTCGGCGCAAGCATGGAAGCGAACATAAGGGGCACGGCGAATCTTCTGGAAGCACTGGCTGAAACGAACGTAAAAAAATTCATTTATACGTCTAGTTCGGAAGTCTACGGCTCGCAAAACATCGCGCCTTTCACTGAAAAAATGGTTCCGCGCCCGACCTCGCCTTACTCCGTGACCAAGCTAGCCGGTGAAACGTATACCATGTTTTATAACGACACGTACGGGCTTCCGGCAACCGTTCTCCGTTTGTTCAACATCTACGGCCCCTACCAGACTCCGAACCGCGTGATACCCGAAGTTATCGTGTCTTGCTTAAAAGGCGCGCCTTTTCGTATGACGCGCGGCGAGCAGACGCGGGAATTTAATTACGTAGATGATATGGTAGACGCCCTCGTCCTTGCGAGCAAAAGCGACGTGCGCGGCGAAATAATAAACGTCGGCTGCGGTGAAGGCGTAGCTATCAAAGACGTCGTGAAAAAAGTCGTAACGTTGATGGATGCCCGGATAATCGTTGAGAAGACTATGCCGTACCGCGACAACGAAATATGGAAAATGTTCTCCGACAGTTCCAAATCCCATAAGCTTCTGGGCTGGCATCCTAAAATCCCGTTGGAAGAGGGACTGAAAAGAACGACTGAATGGTATAAAAAACAGTGGGCGCTGAACAAAGATTCTATATGCTTCAAAGGTGAATGAATGCCGTTAGCAGTTATCTATGCTTTGCCAAAAAGTTACGCCACTTCCATTCGTCTTGAGAATATTACAAAGAATATGAACACGAAAGAGATAACGCAACGCACATGGCCTTCTTTTCTCCCGTTAAGGATTCTTATGGTCGCAAAGCAAGCACTGGTATCGATGATAAAAATCAGGAAGGGCGATGTCGTTTACGCCTCCGCCCCTCTCATAGCGTCGTCGCTACCCGCGGTTCTCGTGAAGACGTTGAAGAGAAACAAACTCGTAGTCGACTGGGACGACGCATTCACGGATTTTTCAGTGAAAAAGCCGTCACGTTTTTCAGTAAATTACTGGGAATACAAAGCCCTGCAGATGGCGGACAAAGTCGTAGTGGTAAGCAAGACGCTCGAGAGCATAGCCGTGAAAATGAAAGGCAGGGAGAACGTCCTTTACCTGCCGAACGGCGTGGATACCCAACGTTTCGTAAGCAAAAATAAAAAACACGTTGGCGTAATAGTAGGCGTTTCAGGATACATAGGCAAGATGGGAAACCGGTTCGCGTATCAGGAAATGGCAGAAGCCGCCGAGCAGATAAGCGATGCACGGTTTCTCGTGGTAGGCCATGGCAAAGGTTTGCGTGACTTCAGAGCGTACGTAAAGAAAAAAGGCATGGAAGAGCGCTTTTCATTCGCCGGCTTCGTCCCGCACGACAGGATGCCCGGAATAATGGACAAAATGGATATCTGTCTCGTCCCGATGGGCGATTTCTTCACGTCCCGCGCCCGCTCTTCCGTGAAGCTCAAGGAGTTCATGTCCATGGGCAAGGCAATCGTCGCCACTCGCGTGGGTGAGAACATCACCGATTTGGACGGCGGCAAATGCGGTCTGTTAGCGGAGTCGCAGGACGACTTCGTGAAAAAAATCAAGCTCCTGATAAAGGACGCGAAACTGCGCGAGACTCTGGGGAAGCGAGCAAGAGAACGCGCCATAAAGCTTTATGATTACCGTATATTGCGGGAGAAGTTGAAGAAGTTTATTCTTGAATAAACTGCCCGCCGCCAGGACGCACAGTGCTACGTCCAATTGCTTCAGCTTCAGATGAGCGAGTTGTAAAAGATGCTGCAAAGATTTCGTGAAATCTATATAAATATTCATTGGGCATATAATTCTGGAGAAAATGCTGCACAAAATCAATGACCCTGAATTTATCGCACTAGTGGAGAAAGGAGTTCCTCTCGAAACATTACAAAGGAGGCTCTGGCCACTCCTTGATAAACATGGCGACTGGGATGAGCATACCAAAGAATTTACAGAAGCTGAGTTAAATGAGCTGGACACAAAATCCATATCTTCTGAAACAGGGTTTTGGGGAAATCCGAACTGTTATTGGAGGTCGTACATACTGATTGGCGAACAGTTGAAAGATGTGGAACGACACACGACGCGATAGGAAACGCACTGAACCAATTATTGGCAGGTAACTATGAACTTCATCCTGATTACGAATTCGTGACGCCCGCTACGAGAGAAAAGATTTTATTTACAGACGGGCATCTTAGATGGAGAGCATACGTCTATGGCGGCGAGCAAGGATGTCCGTGGGGATGCGAAACGTATCCTAACGATATGGGCGCTATAATAAAAAGAGGACACGACGACGAACGGATAGAAGCGTGCGTATTAGATACGGGAGCCATAGATGCAACAACTTATAGCTGGATAGACACTGTAATTCGCCCTACATATCCGCAAATAGCGCGACAAATGAAAAGAATTAAGCGCAACTATTCTAAACGAGATAAAACCCGAAGCAGACCCTATGCTTTAATCACGAGAGTTCTCCCGCATCTTATACAGGAACATTATTTTTTCGAAGGGAGAAAATCGAAGTACAGAGCCGACCCGACGCTCATAATCAGCGCATTGAATCTGGCCCGGTGATAATTAATAAAGACTTTTTGGGCAAAGCCACCTAACTCTTTTGTTTATATTCTTTTTTCAACTTCTTTTGCGCCCAAAGCGCGTATCCTAACGCAAGTATTATCATCGGTATTGCCGCATATCTAAAATCGGGTATGAGCCTAAAACCCAAAAAGTCGACGGAAATGAGCCATATATCAAAAACAGCATACGCTATAACCAAGGCTGTTAAAACAAGCTCTTCAGAATTTGGCGTTTTATCGGTTTTTTCAACCATCCAACTCAACGCCTTTACTGCTAAATAGAGAAGCAATAGAACGAAAGGGACTAAGAAAGGCACATTTTTTATTCCAATAACATCAACTATTGGCACCCATAAGGGGTTTCCCTCTATACCTCTGATAACGTCTAAAAACGAATCGAAGAACACGAGAAGCGCCAAAGCAACCCATCCGCTCCTTTTTGAGAGAATTGGTTTCATTAGATACCTCTTTTTATTTTTAATAATCAACCACTATGTATAAAACACTATTCCTTCCCATAAACCCGCGCCGCATCGTTGGCAAACAAGAGAGTGAATCCGTCCGGCACCGTCTCATTTGCAGTCAGAAGGTAAGAAATATTATATTTCTCCGTTATCTCTCTCGCGCCGCCGTTATAGAAAGTGGCGTAGTCACGAAGAACGCCTGCGCTTTGGAGCGACCCACCGGTAACCGAGCGCTTCTCCGCATAGTAAGGCAGAGCCCTTCCAAGCTCAGGCGGCGCCAGAACGACGCCCTGCGTCAGCGCGCGCAACGCTCCCAGTGCCTCTATTTCGCCATTGTTGAAGTAATCAAACTCCTTCACGTGCACGTTCCCGTAGAAAAGCAGGAATGAAGGAAGTGAAAGAGCAACCGTAACCAAGAGAATAGTCTTTATCGGAATCTTGCGCAACGAAGCGAACCGCACCATCCCCTCGCCCGCCAGCATCGCCAGCACGGGCCATGTCATGATAAGCAGCTTCGCCACGTCTATCTTTTTCACGACCAACTGCGACAATACCGCCAGAAGCATCAGCCCTGTCCAGCATAGTAAGAACTTGCCTTCCCTGCTCTTCTCTGCATTGCGCGCAGCGTAAGCGGCAAATGTCAGCGCCAACCCGCCGTTTACGAACAGAGTAAAAACGAACTTGTCCGCGAACAGTATCGGCACCGCATAAAACTCTGAAACTCTCGCGAAGAATGTTGGTTGTGTTAGTATGTAATAAATCCACGGGCTCAAAAACAGGGAAGCCGGAAGAATCGTCGCCAGCGATTCTTTAAACCTCTTCGTGAAAAGCGAATATATCGTAACCATACCCGCAAAGAGAATGCCTCCTATCGGATATACTAAGAACGTGGGGGCGAGCAGAGCCGTGGCGTGAATTGTTTTCTTACTAACAAAGAAATAGAATGCGAACCAGCCGGTGAACAATGAAAACGTCTGGTAAATGGCTTCACTGATCATCCACCCCCAGAACAGGTTTCCAAGCCCCGCATCGCTGAAGAGCCCCGTCGCTTTCAACGGAAAGTAAAGCAACCCGCCGATGCCCTGCGCAAAGAGCAGCAGCGGCATCGCAATGTGCCACGAATCCGGAATGAGCTTCTTCATGATGAGCATAATCACATAGAGGTAGCCGAAAGTGAACAGCGTGTTAAGCAGTATCATTATTATCAGCGGGTCTATGCCCGTCGCCAACCATAGGAATCCCAGCGGTACCATAGCAAAAGACGAACCGAGCGTCGCGTCCGCGAACACGGAAGCGTCCGGGTCGGGCCACGGGTTGCGCCCGTCCCAAAGCACTGATTTCGCTGCCGCAAGGTATGTCAGGTCCATTGGCTTCATTGCCACGCTCCCCTCGGGCGCCGAAACGAAACCATAAAGATATTGAACGGGAACGAGCAAAAGTGCATATAGCGCTATCATCGCCACATATTTTCCATCGCCACCCATAATCCTTAAAATGCCCCTCCGTTTAAATATCTGCTGGAAGCTCTGATATTATGAGAATACTCGTATCCTACTCAAAGATACCCGCCTCGCTCGGCGACTACTGTGTGAACGCGCTGCGGCGACTGGGGCACGAAGTATTCACGCACGACTATCTTGGCGCTGCGCATGCGTTCGGGTTAGCCGGTCATGCCGTCAATAAAGTCGTGCTGAAAGAGAGCCTGCCGAATTCACAGATTTTGGCAATGTCAAAGCGTCTTGAGCCTGATATAATATTGATAATGAAGGGCGAAGTCTTTGAGCCGCGCACGATAAGCGCGTTGAAAGAGCACGCAAAAGTCGTTAACTGGTGCATGGACTCTCCTTTCCATGAAAAATACTCTTCGTTGAAAGTCCAAAAAAGCATTGGGCTCTACGACCGTTTCTTCACGCCCGTAAGCGACATGGAGCGGCGACTCCAATCGTTCGGTTTCGACAACGCCCGCTTCCTGCCGTTCGCCTGCGACCCGACCGTTCATAAAAACGTGGCGTTAAGTGAAGAAGAAAAGAACGCTTTGGGCAGCGACGTCTGCTTCGTGGGAACGTATTATCCTGAACGCGAAATTTTATTGTCGGGCTTGGAGAAATTCGGATTGAAGATATGGGGCAATGAATGGCAGCGCTGCACGGACAAAAACGTCAAGAAGTGCGCCACGCTTCGCGCAGCTAATGGCACGGCAATGACGAAAGTCTTCAACGCCACGCGCATCGCAATCGGCACACACCAGGAACAAAGCATGGGAAGCCCGACCATGCGCGTCTTTGAAGCGCCGGCTTGCGGAACGTTCATGCTCACGGACTGGCGGGCGGATTTACCCATGTTTTTCACGAGCAAGGAAATGGCTTCGTACAAGACGAAACGCGAACTTCTTGAGAAGACCGAATACTATCTCGCTCACGAAAAGGAGCGCAAAGCAATGGCAAAGCGCGCTCAAACCAAAGCGCGAAAGAAGCACACTTATGACATCCGGATGAAGCAGATGATTGAAGAGCTGGAATAATCACTGGCTAATTAATAAGTTCGTAACGTAATCCTTTGATTTTCATAAAATCCCTGTCCGAAGTGACGAGAGTTCCGCCATTCCGGATGCATATTGCCGCGATGAAAATATCCACTACATTTATCAGGGAACCGGATTGCCGCAATTCCCGGAATGTTCTTGAGCTGATGACCGAGGATTGCGAATCGAACGCCAGCACGTCTGCATCATTGAATAACTCCCCGATTTTCTGCATTTCATGGGGTTTCATGCCCACGAGTATTTCGTGCTGGGTGAAGCTCGTGGTTATGTAAGGCTGGTTCCCGACGATTTTTTGCACTTCGGTTCCGGGCTCCCTTCCCCTTATCACTTCAAGCAGCGCAGAAGTGTCAAGAATGAACACGCCTTTTCGCGTCCTCCGATATTTTCTCCCTTATCTCACGGAATTTCCTCCTGTCTTCTTTCGCGTCTTCAACGGGCAGAATCCCGAAAAATTTTCCGATATTGCCCCTGCCTGCGCTTATTTTGAGAATCGTCTGACTAAAACTCTCGTCCATCCCCTTCAGGCGCTTTAGCGCATTATACGCCTCTTCCGTCACTGTTATCGTCTTCACGACCATACCAATATATGTTTACGTTTACATTTAAACTTATCTATTGGCTGCTCTTAGTCGCAGAAACCGACAAACTCCTATTTCGTCAACATCCTATCGTTGATAATCAGCGCGTCCAATCCAGAGCGTTCAAAGGTTTTTATCGCATCCTCTGGCGTGCAGACGATGGGCTCGCCGGCTAAGTTGAAAGAAGTGTTCATCACCACGGGAATGCGGAAGCTCTTTATTAAGTCATAGTAGCGTTGGTTCTGTTCGCGGTTCACGGTCTGCGGGCGCGTCGTGCCGTCTACGTGGACGACTGCGGGTATTTCTTCTACCCGCTTTGCGTGGTAGCCAATTATCATGTACGGCGCTTTCTCCGCGTTTTCCAAATAAAAGTGCGCCTTGTCCTCCAGCATTGAGGGGGCAAAAGGCCGCCACCATTCGCGGTACTTCACCTTGCGGTTCACAATATCCTTCATCTCTTCCTTGCCTGGGTCTGCTAATATTGAACGGTTACCTAAAGCTCTCGGCCCCCACTCCATCCTCCCCTGGAACCACCCGATGACTTTGCCTTTTTCCAGCAACTCCGCCGCTGTCTGGGGCGCGTCCACTTTTTCTCCGCCGTTGTATTCGTACTCCGGCCCGTAGTATATCGTGCCTATCTCGCCACGCTCCTTCTGATGTTCCATCGCCGTTCCCACGGCAAGCCCGCTGTCGCCGGGATTCGGGTAAGCGAAAACATTGTAACCGCGCTCGCGCAGAAGCATCGTTGCTTTTACGTTGAGTGCCACGCCGCCGGCTATGCATAAATTCTTCGTCCCGCACAGTTGCGCAGCCCTTTCCGCTATGCGTATAACCTCGTCCTCCAGAATCTTCTGCGCCGTGTATGCTAAGTCTTCTTTCCTGTATTTCTCTGCCAGTGTCTTCATCTTGTCCATCGCGCCGTAATAAGTGTCCCACCGCTCCTTCTTCCAAAGCTCGTTTAGTTCATCTATAAACTTGTTGCCATAAGGCGCCAGCCCCATTGTCTTCCATTCGCCGTCATTGAACTGGAAGCCTAAAGCGACCGTCAGCCCGCCATAAAAGAATCCGAGACTTCGCCGTATGTCTAAGTATTCAAGTAGCTTGATTTCCTTGCCTTCGCCAAGAAATATGCCACCGGACACCGCCCTGCCGTGGTCCGTTCCCACCCCGTCCATCACGACGATGGCGGCTTTGTTGAAAGAGGAAGAACCGAAGGCGCTACGCGCGTGCCCCATCTCATGCGGCACGAAGACCACGCTCTTGAATTTCTTCAAGTAAGGAGCGATGTTCCTTTTCAGAAGCGTCTCACCGAGATAAAGGGGATACCGGTGAACAGTGCCGTAAAAATTGCCCACGTTCTTCAGCGGATTCGGCCGATTCTCCGACAGCGTTACCGTCACGTCTTCCTCCTTCAATCCACTCTTGTCAAGTATCCACCTTATCGCATTCACCGGCACCACTCCGTCGTGCTTTATCCGCGTGAACCGCTCTTCCGCTACGCCGTCTATCACCTTGCCGTCCTCGACAAGCGCAGCGCTACTGTCGTGGTGCATACTTATACCGAGCGTTATCATAATACCCCTCGCTCGCTCTGCTCGCAAGTCGTATCCCATATTATTTCTGCTTTCCTCGCGCTCTGCACGCCGTATCCTACATTATTCATCTCGTTATCGCCTTGAACATTTTCTCCAGGCTTCGCCCGTAATTATCCCATGTGTATTTCGCTGCTCTTTTCCGCGCGTTCCTGCCCATTCTCTTCGTTTCAGACGGATTGTCCTTGAAATACTTTAGCGCGTTGGTTATCTGCTTCACGTTTCGCTCGTTGATTATGATGCCTTCTTTGCCGTCGCGAACCGGAAAGTAAGTCGCATGCGTCACTATGCACGGCAAGCCGCACGCCATCGCCGTGAGCTGCGCCAGCGTAGTCCCGCCCTCTTCCAGAGCCGGCAAAACGAAGACAGACGCGTTGTTGCACATTTTCTTCAAATCGTCGCTCCACTTCACCCAGCGGACTCCGGGTTCGTTGGCGAACGGCTTCATTATTTGCGTTACCGTCCCTTCAAGCGGCCCCAGTATCACTAGTTCACTGTCGCCCTTGTTCTTCCACGACGCCCATGCAGACAGCAGGTATTGCGGCCCCTTGCGCAATCCCACTGTTCCTATAAATATCGCCCTGAACACATCGTCGCTCTTCGTGCCCGGCGTATATTTGTCCGTGTCCACGCCGAAAGGTGTTTCAAAAACGCAACTCTTATCCCATCCCTGGCGAACGAAGCTCTCCGCGGAAACGTCACATGACGCGGCGATATATTGAACGTTCTTCAGCTCTTTTACGTAGCTTTCAACGGTTTTCGCCGAAAGCGGCGCATCGTTAATCTTATATTTGGCGAACTCTTCCGTGAGTATTTTATTCTGTTCAACCGGATGCAAAGATGCCCCGTGTGTCACCGTTTTTATTCCCAACGTTTTCGCCTTGGCGAACGACTTCATCCCGTGCCCTATCCAGCCGTGAAAAATATTTGCGTCTTGTGGCATCGTCGCCGCGACGAACGAATCAAACATCCTGTTTCTCATCGAATAGTAAACGTCTATCGGGAAATACGGCGGTTTTGGCGGGAAAAAGAAACGCGCCAGTTTCCCCACATTCCCGCCTTTGTTCCAGTTCATTATATAAGCCTTGCGGAGAAAACCGCGCTTGTTCATTTCGTCTATGGCATGGTAAGCTATGCCACCCACGCCGCCCCTCGGTATCTCCGAGCACACTGAATGGACGTATTTGATTTGCATCAGAACAACTTTTTCGTCAATATATTAAAGGGCGTTCGTTGGCGCATTGCGAAAGAAATTAAAGAACTCTTCGGCATAACTGAAATGAAACGCAAAACCGCCTTTTTATTCTTATTGTTATCTATTATTATCTATTAGATAAAGATAGTATGGGATACGACGCGATGGGAACTGACATGCGAAGCGCGTCATACATCATCGAAAGATGCGGGCGTAGTAAAGCATAATATGGGATACGACTTGCGAATGAAATGAGCGAGAAGAGATAGTTAATAATATGGCACCGACTCGCGAAGCGAGGGGATATTATGAAAGTAAAGAGTGCGCGAAAAATATCTTACCGGACGATATCTATGCCGGAAACCCTTTACCACGCACTTGAGCAAAAAATAGAGAAAACGGGATTTGCCAACGTTTCGCAGTTCGTGGCTTTCGTCATGCGCACACTCCTTTCAGACTCGTCTGAAAGCGACGCCGAAAAGAAAGTGAAAGTGCGGCTGAAGAGTTTAGGGTATTTGGCGGGTTAAAAAGGCAATAGATATGGGATACGATGCAACGAAGCGAGGAATAGTCAAGTATAATAATATGGGATACGATTCACGAATGAAATGAGTGAAGGGTATTGGCATACGACGCATTCGAAGAATGCGGGATGAGAGATAGAAGCCATAATATGGCATACGACGCATTCGAAGAATGCGGGGTATTGGGATACGACTTGAAAGCAAACGGGAAGAAAGTAAATAAAGCATCGACTTATGAGCGAGAAGCGAACAAGGGGATATTATGATTGAAAGCGACCAGAAGAAACTTTGGAAGGCAAGGGCCGCCACTTACAATAACCTGAAGTGGGTGAATAACTCTGTGTTAAAGCAGGCGGTGCTCGAGAATGGCCGCTTTGAGCGCCATCACTCTGTTCTTGACGCCGGTACGGGCACGGGCATCATAGCATCTCTCATCGCTCCGCTGGTGAAAGAAGTTCACGGGATTGACATATCGCCCGAGATGCTTTCATTCGTGAGCAACGGCCATCCTAACACTGTTTTCAAAGAAGGCGACGTGCGAAAAATGACGTATCCCGACGCGCGCTTTGACCGCGTGATAACGAGGAACGTTTTCCATAACATACTTGTAGAAGAAGACCGCCTTCGCGCGACGCGCGAGTGCCGCCGCGTGCTGAAGAAAGGCGGCTGGCTCATTTTGCAGGAAGGCGTGCCTCCGCATGCATCGCTAAAGCGCGATTTTGAAAAGATTTTCGCGTTGAAGGAAACACGCGCGACGTTCTTGCCGGAAGAGCTGGTTTCTTTGTTGAAGCAGGCAGGCTTCGCCAAGGTGAGCGTAAACATAATAGACGACAAAGACTTTGACTTGAAGAACTGGCTTGACAACGACGGCACGCTTTCAGAAGAAACGAAGCAGAAAATAACTGACATGCACGTAAACGGCAGCGACGAGTTCAAGAAGCACTACAACCTGCGCACTCTTGCTGGCAGGGTTCTCATAGACGCGAAAGCCGCTATAGTGGTAGGCGAAAAGTAATGAACCTTATCTTTATCACTATGGACGGTCTGCGGCGCGACCGCATAGATAAAGTCCCGTCCCTGCATGCACTGGCGAAAGAGTCGCTGTTCTTTTCCGGACTGATTACCGCCGCGCCTTACACCATCGCGTCAATGCACGCCTTATTTTCAGGCACGTATCCGTCACGGAACGGCGTGGACGCGTATTATAACATGTTCAAGTTTGACAAGAAATTCAAGACGCTCGCCGAATACATGAAAGACGCCGGGCGCGTTTGCCGCGCCGACGTCATCAACGACAGCGTTCTTCCGCGGCAAGGCTTTGACGTTTTTGAAATTCATGATGAGAATAAGGACAATCTCGCCGAGCGTCATTGCCGAATTCTGGAAGAAATCAAGAGCAACAAAAGCTTTTTCCTGTATCTCCATTACAGCAATATTCACACCAAGCTTATTCGCGACGTGCAGAAACCTTACAACGACTTCACCAAGGAGTTCTTTTCGCAGCCCGCCGACAACGAAAAGCGCTACGACTCTTATATGCAAGATTGCGAGGCATACTTGAAAAGCGTGCTTGACAAGCTGAAAGAACTTGCCATGCTAAAGAATATGGTCATTGTAGTAGTTTCCGACCACGGCGTGAGCCTCGGCGAAAAGGAAGGCGAACGCATGTACGGTTCGTTTGTCTTTGATTACACGCTGAAGACTTTTTGTATCATGCGCGTCCCGGACGTGCTTGGCAAAGAAGTCCCGTGGCAGGCAAGCACCGTCGACATCCTCCCGACAATTCTTGAAGTATTTGGTATGAAACGCGACGAAAAGTACGAATACCCCGACGGCTCGTCACTGCTTACGCTAAAGAAAGACCGCACGGTCTTCTCGGAAACCGGCGGTCTGGGTGGCCCGTGGCCCTCCCAGAAAGCGCACAACGTCTTCTGTGCTCGTCTTCCAGCCGCCAAAGCAATTTATTACAAAACGCCGGGCAAGTGGGAGTTTTACAACCTGAAGAACGACCCCAAGGAAAGAAATCCCCGCAACCGACCCAGCAACGAATTAGAGGAAAGCCTCATGAACTCCATGAAGGAGCGGTATCATATTTAGCATTATGATAAACGGCATTGCCAGAGGGTCCTTATTCTGCATCGCGCGCATTTTAGCAACAATTAAATCTCTTTCTTCATATCTTTAATCGTGAAAACCGTAATAATCGGCATAGACGGCGGGACCTGGTCATCGTTTGACCGCTTCCCCGGCGCAATGCCTTTTTTGTCTTCGCTGAAGCACGGCTCGCTGGAAACCACCATCCCTACGGGCTCTGCCGCGGCGTGGACTTCTTTCGCTACCGGCAAGAACCCCGGGAAGCACGGCATCGTCTCGTGGGAAACTCGCCCGTTTTCGGGCAAGATAGCCACGTCACACGATATAGCCGCCAATGAGATATGGGACATGCTTTCCAAAGAAAACATAAGCGTCGGCGTCGTGTGCCCGCCAATTTCCTTCCCGCCCAAGCACGTAAATGGCTTTTACGTCTCCGGCATAGGGCGCCCCTCCACAGAAGAAGATTTCGTTTACCCGACGCAAGAAACGGAGAACGCGCGGCGCTATATTGAAGACTTGAACACACTCGAGACCGTCCGGAGCGGCAAATCGTTCGAGGCGGGAGATAAAATAAAGAAAATGACAGAGAACAAGGTTTCGCTGTTTCTTGAACTCACGAAAAAATACGACACAAACTTTTCTTTCATCCTCATAGACGAGAACGACCGCTTCCAGCATTTCTTCTGGAAGGACGAAAACGCGCTTATGGATTATTACTCGCTGCTGGACGCGCAAGTAAGAAGAATATGCGACGAAAACCGCGACGCCAACGTCTTCGTTTTGTCCGACCACGGCTTTCACGATGCGCCGGCGAAGCACTTTCACATAAACACGTGGCTTGCCAATAACGGATATATCATATTGGGCGTTTTAGATAGAATAAAAATGCTTCTCTATCCTATCGGGAAGGCGCTGTTCGGGCGCTTTATCCGCGATGAGCCGCCTGCGTGGATGAAGCGCTTCGTTCCCCATCAGGAAACCATAATAAAGAACATACAGGAGAAGCCGGACTTTATAGGCTTTAACAACTTCAGCCTTTTCGTCAAAGATACGGACAAGGTGGAAGAAATAGTTTCCAAGCTAAAGAACGTCAAAGACCACGATAGACCGGTTTTCACCGGCGTATGGCAGAAAAGCGAAGTATACTCCGGCCCGTTCATTGATGCAATGCCGGACATCGTATTCATGATGGACAGCGATTACGCGATAAACACAGATTTCTCCCCGTTCTT
>DATDXW010000027.1:0-6004 GCA_035289125.1 archaeon
CAGAAATTCTGGGTATATAGTTTGTTTTTTTGCACTATCTCTCAATTCGCATATTTCAGATTTGTTATGATACTCATTCTTGCATTCGCCCCTTATCTTCTCTAAACAATACACCGCTAAATGTCGCCTATTTTCTAATGCAAATAGACGACTGCTTGCCATGTCCTTAATTATTTCTTCGTCATGCAAGCTAACGTATACAATGGTTCTAATTGTTTCCCATCCATTAGATGAAGATCTCTCCACTTTTTCTGTAGTGTGCAATTTTTGAAAATTGTTAAAAAACTTTTTTTGTTCTTCATCATCAATTATTATTTTCACGTGATTCCTCCTTCAAATTCATAAAATAAAAAAAGAAAAAATCAAAGAATCAGATTGAAGCGCGAATCTTCCCGCGGATTTCCTCTGCTTTCTCTTCGGCTGCGGCAACCATCTGGTCTATCTCGTCAAGCGTGAGTCCGCCCATGCCGTTCTTCTGGAGGGCGCAAAGTTTGCCGTCATCCAACGTGCCGATTGTGAGACGGGCGTCAAGAGCCGCGAACTCCGCTGCCGTCGGGTCAAGGAGCGTCGTGCCGTTTATCTTCACGAACGTCGTGCACAACGGCAGGCCGTTTACGGGCAGGCTTTTGTCCGTTTTTTTGCCCCATACGACTTTGCCGTTTTCATCTACCAACGGAAACTTTGCCGTTGCTAACGCAGCGACTGCCGCGATGCTGGAAGCGTCTATCAGGTTCCCGTCGTTGTTTATCACGTCTATGTCCACGCTGACTGACCAGACTTTTTCGCCTTCCTTTATGCACAGCTTTTTCGTGTCTATTGCCTTGGACTCGCGGATGGCGCGGTCAACTACCCGCGCGACTTCTATAGATTCAACGTTCGGCGGGCCCGGCTCAAACAACGGGTCGGCAAAGGGGATGAATTCCACTGCCACCATCAGCGTCCCTTCATCAAGAGAATCCGGATAAGGCTCCACGATGCCCATTTTCACGCCGGCTATGACCATCGTATTGCCTATGCTGACGCGCGCCGAGCCTTCGGCAGAAGAAACGATGTTCGTTTTCACGCTTACGTCACGATATTCGTCCTTCATTCTGCCGTCAAGACGCTCGCCGTTTGAAACGACTTTCCTGACAAGCGCTGTATCAAGCCCTATCATTGCTACCACCTGCGTATTTTTCCATAAGAGCCTTCTGCTGCACCTCGCTTATTTTTTTGCAGCCGCTTATAGCGAGCTCTATTATTTTCCTCATTTCCTTTCTGTCGGTCAGCCCATCCATCTGCAGAAGGGTTATCGTGTCTTTCTTCGGATAATATGCCACGGGCAAGTCCAGCTCACCTTCCGTGTCCTCTTCGCCGGCTACGTCAAGCACGACCGAACCGTTGACCTTACCCGCGGAACAGGAAGACACGAGCCCTTTCATCGGTATGCCCGCGTCCGCCAGCGCAAGAGCTGCGGCATTCAGCCCGACGCATCTCGTGGAGGCGTCGGCTTCTATAACCTCAATAAAGACGTCTATCGCCGCTTTCGGAAACTCTTCCAGAAAGACTACAGACGACAGGGCCTGCTGCGTCACCATTGATATTTCCTGGCTTCTCCTGCTCGGGCCTGGACGACTGCGCTCCTTCGTGGAAAAGGCTGCCATGTTGTATCTCACGCGCAGTATTGCCTTCCCCGCATTTTCATCGTGTTTCGGGTGGACTTCGCGCGGGCCGTAAACGCCCGCTATCGCGTAAGTGTTGCCAAGCCTGAACATTGCGGAGCCGTCCGCGTTCTTCAATACGCCGACTTTCGCTTCCATCGGGCGAAGCTCATCGTGTTTCCGCCCGTCAAAGCGCGTCCCGTTCTTCTCCATATTTTTCACCTTCCTGTATTATATCCTCGCTCTTCACGCCCAGCTTGTCTTCGAGCATGTTCTTTATGTAATCCGTGAGCCCGTGGCTTTGAGACATGCGCTCAACGGTGAGTATGGCTTCCGTGGCTACGACTTCGTTCTCGCCCTTTATCCATACTATGCCGTTCTGGCCCACGACTATCTGCGTGCCCGTGAGCTTCTTTATCATTTCCACCATGCTTCCGTTCTTGCCTATTATTCTCGGGACTTTTGCGGGGACGACCTTTATCAATCTTCCCTCCCGGAGCTTCCGGCACTTTCGGTCGTGCATGGAAAGTTGTATGTTCTTGTTCTTGCTAACAGAAGTTATCTCGGCAAACACCATGTCACCGTAGTTGAAGAACTTTGTCAGGTCAGTCTTCGTCAAATCCACGAATTCCTCCACCGCCTCGTTCAGGGGTAGCACGGACTGATAGGGAGAGTTTATGTCCACTACCCACTTGGAGAACGAGACTTCGGATATTTTCCCTATCACGCCGTCTCCTTTCTTGGGGTTGTAAACGCCTGAAAGCGGTATAACCAAAAACGCGTTTCCCCTTTTCTCGGACAGCCCGACGACGCGCGAGAAGACTTTGCCGCCTTCCTCGTAGGCATTGTAACTGGCTATTCCCTCGCCCAGCTCCTCGCCGGGTATCACTACCTTTCTGTCAAATTCTTCACTCATTTTTTACACCTCAATATCCCCTTGTTCACTTGAGCAATCTGACGCACGATGCTGTATAACGGCTTCGCCTTTCGTCGCGTCTGACAGCATCCAAGCCGATGCCATATTATTTCTCACTTCACTTCTTATTTGAACACTGCGCTCCCTCCTGAGAGCGAATTTATTTTTCCGAGTATATCGTTCTTCGTACCGGCCGGGACATTTATTTTCACCGACACCGAGCCGTCCTGCATCCATTTCTGCGACACGATGTCGCCCATCGTTTTCATGGCGCCGAATGCGCGTGACGCGTAGCGCGCGGGTATCATCACTTCCACTTCCGCCGTTTCCATGCTTATCGGAAGTATGGGACGCAAAGCGGCGATTATTGAAGGGACTTGCTGATCGGCAGGAAGAAGAGGATCAATGTTGACTTTTGCCTGCTCCATTGCATTCTCTATGCGCTGTTGCGGATGCGGGAGCTTGGTCTGCGGGTTTATCGCATTCTTGCTTATGATAGAAGCTATCTGCAGCCGTTTTTCCTCGGCTTTCTTCCGGCGAAACTCCGTCGTCAGCTGTATCTCGCCTTTTTTCAGTATTTCTTCTGCTATCGCGAAAACGTCGTCCGTTCCGAAAGCTTTAAGGTCACTTTCGGGGGATTTCGTTCCCTTAGATGCATCGGAGAATACATGGTTCACAGCGAGCATGCTTGTGAGAGAAACAGACTTGCCTTCCTTGTATGAGTAAGCGAGGTCTGAGTCAACAAGTATCTCAAAATGCTTCCCGTTCTTCTCGATCCTAGCAATAACTGCCTTGTCCAGCGTAACCATCTTCACACCCGTAATTGAAGCCCCGTTCCGTAAGAGTAAACACGTGGCTTACTATATTACTTTATTTTTATTGGGGAAAACGCTTATAAACCAATCACAACCGTTCCTGCAAGTGCCGGAAAACGCAGGATTCTAATAATCGATGCCTGTATAACTATAAAAGCGATTTTCAGCAATAATGAAAACAATGAAAATCATTCTTGATACCAACGAGCTGATGGCGCAGGCGCAATTTAGGACACCGATACTGGAAGAACTGGCGGGCAACGAGCTTTACATTCTTGAAGGATGCGTCCGTGAACTGAAAGGCATCGCTAATTCAAAGAAAAAAGACGCACCGGCTGCGGCAGTTGCGCTGGAATTGCTCAAGAAAAAAGATATTAAAATCATACCCGACAATGGAAAAGTGGATGACGCACTCGTAGCGCAGGGCAAGCGCGGCTACGCGGTGGCGACGAATGACCGGGAACTTATAAAAAGACTGCGAAGCCACGATATTAAGGTATTGAGGCTACGGCAGAAGCGAGTTGTTGAATGACATGATGGAGATTGTTTTCGCTGCGAGTATAGCATCTATCCTGTTCTCGCTCTTCCTTGCGCGTAACGTTCTCGCTCAGGAGAAAGGCAGCGAAAAAATGGAGCAGATAGCATCGGCGATACGCATGGGCGCCAACAGCTATCTCAAGAGGCAGTACAAAACGATAGCCGTGTTCGCGATCGCAATAGCCGCTCTGCTTTACGCCTTCATAAACACGGCAACTGCCGTGACGTTTGTCGCAGGCGCGACATTTTCGGCGATTGCCGGCTATGCAGGAATGCAGATATCCGTGCGGGCGAACGTGAAGACGGCGGCCGCGGCGAAGAACGGGCTGGAAAAGGCATTGAACATTGCTGTCAAAGGCGGCGCGGTCACCGGGATGTTCGTTGCCGGCCTAGCACTGCTGGGCTTAGCGGCTTTCTACCAACTCTATAAGGATCCTTTCATGCTCATCGGTTTAGGCTTCGGTGCTTCTCTTATATCTCTGTTTGCGCGAGTCGGCGGCGGAATATACACGAAGGCCGCGGACGTCGGGGCGGATTTGGTCGGCAAGTTGGAAGCCGGCATACCGGAAGACGACCCGAGAAACCCTGCGGTCATCGCGGACAACGTCGGCGACAACGTCGGCGACTGCGCCGGAATGGCAGCGGACCTCTTTGAGACATATGTAGTCTCTGCGCTTGGCGCGATGCTTCTTGGCAACATTTTAGGCTTCTCTGCCGAAACGCCTCTTCTTATGGGCGCGGCTGCGATAGCCGCTTCAATGGTCGGTGTGTACGCGATAAAAACGAAAGACAAGATAATGCGCGCACTGTACGCGGGGCTTATCACGTCTGCCGTGCTTTCAGCCGTAGCGTTCTACTTCATACTCACTCCTTCGCTCTTTTACGCTTCTTGTGTAGGGCTTGTTGTTTCGCTGCTGCTTTTTGCGGCAACGGAATATTACACGTCGGAGAAGCACGGACCGGTTCGCTATATAGCCGATTCCTCCAAGACGGGCGCGGCGACGACGATGATTTCCGGCATCTCGGTAGGCATGCAATCAACCGTGCTGCCCGTTCTGATAGTCACGGCCGGCATGCTTGCCGCTTATTATATAGCAGGGCTTTACGGCATAGCAATAGCCGTGATGGCAATGCTTTCGCTCATAGGAATAGTCATAACCATGGACGCTTACGGGCCGATAACGGACAATGCCGGCGGCATCGCGGAGATGTCCGGGCTGGACAAGAAAATAAGAGAGGTAACAGACAAACTGGACGCTGTGGGCAACACTACCAAAGCCGTGACAAAGGCTTTTGCCATAGGCTCTGCCGCGCTGGCGGCTCTCACGCTTTTTGCGACTTACGTGATGGAAGTCAACAAGGCGGGAGCGAACGTAACGTTCGCGCTGAACGACCCGCTGGTGCTCGCGGGCTTGTTTATCGGCGGGCTGGTGCCGTTCCTGTTCTCGTCAATGATGATGACGGCCGTCGGCAAAGCCGCGTTCGGCGTCGTGGAAGAAGTACGCGCCCAGTTCAGAAAGGGAATACTCAAGGGCAAGGCTTCGCCGGACTATGGCAGGTGCGTGGACATCGTCACATCTTCCGCACTGAAAGAAATGGCGATGCCCGGACTGCTTGCCGTGTCCGCTCCTATTGCAGTGGGGCTCGTGCTTGGACCGGTGGCACTGGGCGGGTTGCTCATAGGTGTCATCGTTACGGGATTTCTGATGGCGATAATGATGACCAACTCCGGCGGCGCGTGGGACAACGCCAAGAAATACATAGAAGCGGGAGCGCATGGCGGCAAGGGCTCGGACGCGCACAAAGCCGCAGTAGTCGGGGACACGGTCGGAGACCCGTACAAGGACACGGCTGGCCCGGCAATAAACCCGCTGATAAAGGTCATGAACATCATCGCGATAATTCTCGTGCAGGTAATGATGACGACGTGATAACTCTTTTCATGATTGATGAATGAAACCATAAGGGCCTTCTCAACCTCTTCCAAAGAAACGCCGGAAATAATCATCTTTTACTGTCACTGTAACGATACGGAGCAGGAAAAGGAACACGCCCAATTAAGAGATGTAAACTACCCGCCACTAAAGTGGCGGGCG
>DATDXW010000028.1:0-18019 GCA_035289125.1 archaeon
GAGCTTTATAGGAAATGCTGGTACCTTCGTTTCTTTTGCAGCATAATTGTGGGGTGTGGTGTATGGAGAGCGGACAGTTACTACAAGGAAACATCTTCTCGCATTATATGCAGAGAAGAACGCTTTTTGCTAATAAGGACGTGCTTACAGCCTCGTTCGTGCCGGAAAACATTCCGCACAGGGAGCGGGAAATACAACAGATAAGTGCCGTGCTTGCGCCGGCGCTCCGTGGTTACCACACGAGCAATATCTTTGTTTATGGAACGTGCGGCACAGGCAAGACGATATGCAGTCGCTTTGTGCTCTCGCAACTGGAACAGGCGGCAAAGCAGCAGGGAATCACGATAAAGACGGTATACATCAATTGCAAGATGGAGAAAGTTTCTGACACAGAGTATAGACTCTTTGCGCAGATACTGAAGCAACTGGGGGAAGAGGTTCCTTATACAGGGCTGCCGACGGACGTTATTTACAAGAAGTTCTTCTCCAAGATAGACGAAACTGAGCAGACGGTGGTATTGATTTTGGATGAGATAGACACGCTTTACAGGAAGATAGGCGACGACATATTGTATAACATCACGAGGTCAAGCAACGAGCTGAAGAAGGCGCGGCTCGCGGTCATCGGCATAACAAACGACACATCTTTTTACGACAGCATGGATGTGCGCGTTAAGTCTTCGTTGGGGAGCGAGGAGATAATGTTCCACCCGTACAATGCGATGCAACTGAAGGATATACTCACGATGCGCGCTGCTGGTGGTTTTAAGGCGGGTATTGCGCCGGAAGACGTGATAAACAAATGCGCCGCGCTGGCTGCGCAGGAACACGGCGACGCACGCAGGGCGCTGGACCTGCTGCGCGTTGCGGGCGAGGTGGCGGAGAGAAACGGCTCGCTGACGATCATGGAAGAGCATGTGGACATGGCGGAGGATAAAATAGATCTCGATAGAGTTACGGAAACGGTGAAGTCCCAGCCGGCGCAGTCGCAAATAGTCCTGCAGGCAATAATAAAGATTCAGGAAGACGTGACCAAGAAGGATAAATGGGCGGACAGGCGGGTACTGACGGGCGACGTGTTTTCACGTTATGACGAGTTGTGCAGGAATAACGGGCTCAAAGTTTTGACACAGAGGCGTGTTAGTGATTTGATAGGCGAGCTGGACATGCTTGGTATTATAAACGCGAAAATCATTTCCAAGGGTCGCCATGGCAGGACGCGGGAAATAACACTGCCTGTCAACGACGCGGCACTGGCAAAGATACGGAGCTTTCTGGATGGGCGGTTTTGCTGATGGAGAAGTATGACATCGTAACAGCGCTACTGGAACGGGAGCAGTTGGTAACTCCTTCGGTGCTTGACGAGGCATACATGCGCGGCGTTGTGCCTTCTTCCGACAAGTTCATTATAGACACGCTCACAGAGGACGTGAAAATAGTAAAAAATCTTCTGACAAAGCCGAAAGAAGCGGATACAAAGATGTATCTGGAATTCTACGTTTCCAAATACAATAAGATGAAGGAAATATTCACCTCACGTTTTAACCGTAATTTCGTTTCTCTTAACAAGCTGGACGCTTCACGTTCAGATGTCACGGTGTTTGGTATAGTCAAAGACATGAAAGGCAACACGATAGAACTGGAAGACATGACTTCGTCGGTTTCTGTAGTTTTTGACGTGCCGATAGAGAAAGTGGAGCGCGACGATGCGATAGCCGTGGAAGGCGCAAGCGGAGGCAAAGTGGTTTACGGTAAGAAGATACTTTTCGCTGACGTACCGATAAGGCAGGCCACCACAGGGCAGGGAAAGGCGTGTTTTGTGTCAGACTTACGCTTGAATGAAACGCCACCCGCAGACGCCGAGCGGTTCTTCAAATGGTTCAGCAACGAGTCGTTTGATTATCTTTTCATATGTGGCGACGTGGGAGACAAGGTAGCGTTGGAAAGAATGATAAGCATGCACTGCGCAGGGCGCAAGGTCATAGTGTCTCCCGGTCCCGCGGATGGCGGCGAATACCCGCAGACGCCGCTTGAAATAAAAGGCGCTGTATGCGTTTCCAACCCCGCGGTAGTCGAAGTAGGCGGATTGAAAACGCTAATGGCGCGGGACTTTGATTTAATGATGCTGCGGAAGAGATATCTCGGCAGGAGCAAAGTGATACTGCCGGAGGATTTTTTAGTTCTGGACAGCGTGCCGGACATAGTGCATTGCGGCAGGACTGGGCAGCCGCGCGTAGAGAATTACAAGTCCGTGAGCATCGTGAACAGCGGCTCGTTGCTCGAGGAGTTCAAGCCCGTTGTCATAGACTTCGCGACGCGGGACGTGAAGCAGGTTATGATATGAAATGATGACATTGGAAGAAATTAAGAAGACTCTGGAAAAGGACGATGAAAGAACGCGTGAAGAGCGGGCAGTTAAAATACATCGTTTAGAGTCTCTTACCCTTTTCGGTAATAAGCACGATATCCCGTCTATGGATATGCTGAAAGAATCCCAGAGCTCCTACGTGAACGGAAATTATAGGAGTTGCATATTTGCCTGCGCTAGTCTGCTTGACGGAATTCTTACTCATGAAATGATTATTAATTCTGAAGATAAAGAAAAAACATATTCGGAAATAACAAGTGGATATTGTACATTAGGGGTCAAAATTGGGATGGTGAAAGAAATTTCTAAGCGTCAATCTATAATGGATGACGCAAAATTTCTACTACGTATTCGGAATATAATAGCTGTTCATCCACCATATACTCATAATATATTGCCCGATGATACGAAGGTTGAAGTAATTTGGAAGAATAAAACAGTGATTAGAACCGTAAAGGATGCACTACCCCTTTTGGACGAATGCTTCAAAAAGCAAGTTCTTGATACACCCTTATGGATAATTGAAGGAGAAACGAAGGGAGGGAAATTGGGAGATGTTCTGGGCGATTCTACTAATTCAGATATACATATTTATCGAGATTTTTTTCAAGATTTCATTTTGGAGCGTTTGGCGTTAAAATCATATAAGACGATTAAAAAGATATTGGAAACGCTATATCCTTCTTAGATGTGTAAAAGGTGCTATTTTTAATGACTATTTACACAAAGCTGCAGTATCGCCAAAGCAATAAATACCCTCATGACAGTCTGTGATAATGAAGCTGGTTTTTCAGATACTGGACGTGGACTACTTTCTGAACGGCGACAAGCCGGTTGTGCGGCTCTTTGGCAGGAACGAAGGGGACGCGCCGGTAACGGTCTTCTGCAACAATTTTGCGCCATACTTCTTTGTAAGGAAAGGGGAAAATATAGGCAAGCTGCATGATGTCCAAGGCATTGTCGCGGTAGAGGACGTGGAAAAGCTACTGGCGATTGGATACGCGAAGGAGAAGACGCCGCTTCTGAAGATAACCGTGAGCAGGCCGCAGGACGTGCCCGTGATAAAGGAACAGTTGCTGACGGGGGAAATAGCGTCAGAGGCGTTCGAGGCGGACATACTTTTCAAGAACCGTTTTCTCGTTGACCATAACTTGCATGGGATGCAGTGGGTGGAGGCAGACGTGGAGAGGATAACGACGCAGAAGGTTTCGGGCATTGCCTTTGAGATGCACGACATAAAGCCGCTTGACAGGAAGGTGAATGCGGCGCTTTCGATAATGGCATTTGATATAGAATGCGTACCCTCGGATGCGGCGCGGGCGCTGGACCCGAAGAAGGACGGCATAGTCATGATATCCGCTGCGTTCAATGGCGAATACCGCGGAATGAGGGATGCCGTCTTGGTGGCAAAGCCCGCCAGCGGCGAAGGGATACTCGGATACGCAAGCGAGAAAGAAATGCTGGACGGGTTTTGCCGCATGGTGGCTGAATACAATCCGGACATAATCACGGGCTACAACATCAACGGGTTTGACATACCATACTTGCTTGAAAGGCTGAAAGCGCACAGCATACCGGCGACGCTTGGGCGCGCAAAGGACAAGCCCATCTTCATGAGGAACGTTGGCATGACACAGGACTGCACGATGCCCGGGCGCGTGGTGATGGACCCGTACCCGATACTGAAAAACGACCCATGGGTGAAGTTTCCGCGATACGACCTGAACACAATAGCGAAGACGATGTTGGGTGACGAGAAGCACGACGTTGAGTACAGGGACATGCCGAAGCTATGGGATGGGAGCCGGGACGAGTTGCTAAGATTTATAGAATACTCGCGAAAAGACTCTGTGCTTACGTTGCGTTTGGTCGTAGAAAAAGAAATGCTGGACAAGTTCATAGAGATAGCCAAGTTGTCTGGCACGGTGCTACAGGACACGTTCGGCGGGCAGACGCTGAGGATAGACAACATGCTACTCTACGAGTTTAGGAAGCGCGGGTATGTAATGCCTTCAAAGCCCGACGCGAAAGAAATGGTAAAGCGCGATAAACAACGAGAAGCCGCAGGGCTCAAAGGCGCGACTGTGCTGGAGCCGAAGAAAGGGCTGCACGCCGAGGGATGCGTACTTGTCATGGACTTCAAGAGCCTTTACCCCAACATAATGCGGACGTATAACATATCTCCGGACACGTTGATTCTCGACGGAGACACGAGAAATGCATATACGTCGCCAACAGGGGCGAAGTTCGTTCCCTCCGCTGTATACGAAGGAGTTTTCCCGCATATAGTCGGAAAGCTGCTCGATTCGCGTTCGGAAGTGCGGCGGCAAATGAAAGGCGCGGACGCAGAGCTGACGAGAGTGCTGAACGCGAAGCAACTGGCGCTGAAGACACTGGCAAATTCTTTCTACGGATACACAGGCTATATCCGCGCGCGCGTTTATGTCATGGACGTGGCGGGCTCGATAACGGCTATAGGACGGGAAAACATAGAGAAAACCCGAGGCGTCGTTGAGGGAAACTTTGGCGTGGAAGTCGTTTATGGCGACACGGACTCAATATTCGTGAAAACGAAGACTACGAATCTGGATGAAGCGAAGCACATGGGCGACGCGATAGCGAAATTCGTCAGCGACAAGCTGCCGGGATATTTAACGCTGGACTTTGAGAAGATATACAGGACGTTTCTGATACTCACGAAGAAAAGATACGCCGGGTGGAAATTTGAATACGGCAAGGACGGATGGCACGACAGCATAGAGATGAAAGGAATAGAGACCGTGCGCCGCGACTGGTGCCCGCTGGTATCGGAGACGATGAACGAGATACTAATTACGATACTAAAAGAGGGAGACCTGAAGAAAGCCGTGGAAACGACGAAGGAAGTCATCACGTCGCTGAGAAACAATAAAGTGAGCTTGGAGAAGCTCACGGTCATAAAGGGCATAACAAAATCCCCGGAAAACTATGACGGGATGCTGCCGCACATAGAGCTGGCGAAGAAGCTTGCCAAACGAAACCCGCACGACCCGCCGAAGATAGGCGACCGCATAGGGTTCGTGATAATCAAAGGCAACCAGATGCTCTCACATAGGGCAGAGGATACGAAATACGCAAAAGAGCACGGGTTGGCAATAGATTCGGACTACTACATAAATTCGCAGGTGTTCCCGCCGGTGGAAAGGATACTGGCGGCGGTGGGCGTGGAGAAGAGCGAAGTCTTCGGCTCAGGGCGGCAATTTTCACTATCCGACGTGATGTTCGGCAGCAAGCGGAAGATGAAACATGAAATAGACGTGAATTACGCGGTCGATGGATGGGACGGCCTCGTTTGCAAGAAGTGCGGCAAGACGCACGAGCGGATGCCGTTGCAGGGGACGTGCGACTGCGGGGGCGTGCTGCTTTTTTCCCGGCACGGCTCTTCGTCCGAGCGGGCAGTGCAGGCGTGAAAGTGGGATGTAAACTTTATATTCCGCCGGAATAAATAAGAGAGATGCCATCGCGGAAAGAAGAGATAACCGAGGACGATCTCCTCCAAAAAGACGATTATTATATTGGATGACTTAATTAAAGTTCCAATGGAATAGCTTTTAGTCTTTTACGTTCTTCGTTAATCTATGCCGCAGGAAAAATCTCCGAATGAGCCTCTACCTTTATGCAAAGTTTATTGCGCGAAAACCAGATTACATATAAATTTCTTTTTTGTTTGACGGCATTCTTGGGCATCGGGTTTACTTGCATATATTTGCTAAATTGGAAATTCAGTCTTGGCATCCCAAATGATTTGGGAATTATTCCCATTGGGCTTGGAATATCGTCAGTTTTTATTTTCTGGGGGGTACGCTCGCTTTCTTTATCCAGTGTATAAGGGCTATGCTGACAACGCCGAGCGGGCGATTTAAACACGCCAAAGATTTTGCGTCTCAAGATGCTGGCATACTTTTAGGGGTCGGTATGTCCTTTACCCTGCATTTTCTGTTTGTACTCATGGTAATGTCTCCATCATTGACAATTTGCTTGAGCGTGAGTATAAAGAATGGAATTCTTATGTGTGCATGAATTTTTAAGCGATAAGCGTTAATTTTATATCCACCAGAAAGAATTAACAAAAGGTGATTGAATGGGCGAAATGCTCGTTGTAAGAAGTAAAATAAAGGAATATGCGGCGAAGAAGAAGATGAGGACGGGCTCGGACGCGCTGGATGCACTGAACAAGGAGGTCATGCGCGTCATTGACAAAGCAGTAGAGAGAGCCAAGTACAGGAAAGAAGGCACCCTCAAGGCGCGGCATATCTGAAGCTATTTCTCGGTTTTTGTTTTTATTATCGCGTCCGCAAATCGGGATAGTTCTTGCTGGACGTGATTATGGTGTAGCCGATTGCCACGGCGATGAACACCTGAAGAAGTATTATTATCACCGTGCCTATTGCCGTGCCCATTTCGGCGGAGCTTGAGCACGACATGCCCGGGAAAGTGTTGCAGACCTGCGGAGCGAAGAAAGCTAACACGAAAGCGAGCACTATCGCGCCGCTTAGCAATTTGCCTGCGCCAGACATAATAGATATTGGCGGGTGCCACTTAAAAACGTTTGCTCACGCCGCGTAGAACAGTATGACCGGTATCATTAGTGAAGACATCATGAGCCCGCGCTTTGCGCCGGCTTTGATTGCGTAAACGCCCGTTGCCGCGGCAGCCGCGAGCGTGAGCAACCCATAGACACTGCAGAACAGGAAGGTAAGCAGCGCGATGAAAAAGATGATGAAGGGCGCGGCTTTCGGGAGAGCGGAAAAAGGAACGCGCTTTGCCATCCATAGCGCTATGAGGGACGCGCTTGCAGTGGCGGCAAGAGAAGCAAAAACGACGGCGAGAAGCGTTTCATTTGTTATGGTGCCTAACTGACCGATTGCAACGGCGACGCCGCTGCGAGCTTTTCCTATCATGGAAAGGGCTACGACGGACGTGATGATGTTTGTAGTGGATATGGCACCGCTCGCCGCAAGAAAGGCATGGTCGTCTTTTGACAACGAAAATAACGATGCTATCTGCGAAGTGCCGACGCCCGGCAGGAAGCCGGACGTTATGCCTCCGGCTACGCCGGAGACGATGCCACGACTGACGCTGCGGGAAGAGATAGCCGCGTCGGAGTGTTCGCGGCTATCTGGAGCGTTTTGCGCCAGCAGGGAAGGAATGCCGAAGAACCCCGACATCATCGGGAAAAGAATAAGAGTCCCGTCCACAGGAAGGCGTAGCGAAAGGATGCCGATGGTTGCGGCAAGCGCGAAAACAATGAAGCCCGGAAGGCGCTCGCCAATGAGCATGTACACCGCTATCGCGGCAACGAGCATATGCGTATAGGGCGCAACGATCGCGATAACGGCAGGTATCGTATAGTAAAGTACGGGAATAAGCAGTACGAGAAGAGCGGCAGCCGCGACGCACCCGCTTACTGCCAGTTTTATCGCGTCATAACCTTGCCCTTTTAGCAGCATCCTATGGCCCGGTAGAGCAGCAAGCGCGTTGTCATCGGGAGCGCCCATAAAAATGGAAGGCAGGAAGTTTGCTACGCTGTTTGCAACGCCGAGTGCCGCCAGAAAGACGGACGTAGTCATAGGCTCGGCGAGCGCGGCTATCGCCGGAACGAAGAGTACTATCATGTTCGGATGGACGCCGGGTATGATGCCGGCTACTATTCCGGCGAGGATGCCCAGCGCAAGCGCGGCGAACAGCTCAAGCATATTTTTATATGTTCCCGTGGAATTAAACTCATGATGCCAGTAGACGGAAAGAAGCTCCAGCAGATGATGAAGAAGCTTAACATGGATATGCGCCAGCTGGAAGCGGAGGAAGTGGTAATCAAGCTAAAAGACAGCGAGATAGTGATAAGCGACCCGGAGATAATGATAACGAACATGATGGGGCGTGAAGTGTATCAAATCACGGGCTCTGCTTCTGAACGGAAAGGCGTGAATCAGGAAGACGTGAAGATGGTAATGGCGCGGACTGGCGAAAACGAAGAAGTAGTGGCGAAGAAGCTGAAAGAACTTAATAACGATTTGGCGCGGGCGATAAGCGAACTGAAGCGTTAACGCGTTGATGCCACACACGCAAGACATAAATTATTTCTTGTTATTCCATGATTCTCGAACACATCCACGAGCCCGTCAACGGACAGAAAATCCACGCGTTCTATTCCCAGTTCTCTGGCTATGGCGTCAGGGTTTCTTCCCACACGTTGCGTCACAAAATTGTCGGTAGGCGGCATATCGATGCCGTGCTCGCAGCCAAGCGCCACGCCATCTTCGTTGCCGCCTATCATCGGAGTATAGAGAACGAGCTGTTTCATCTCAAAGCCGCGCGCCCTTGCTTTTCTGGCAGCTTCGGGGGAATTCCCGCCCCGTACAACACTGTCGTCTACGGCCACGAAGCACCTGCCGTGTTTTTTCGGGTCCATATCCGGATTCACGAACAAGTTCGCTTTGATGGCAGCCTGCCTCATCGCAGCATCGGGATACATGAATGCGCGGTCGCCATTTAATTTGTAGAACAACTCCTCTCTTCTTCCATCCGCCGCAAAGGCGTATGCCTGCACAGCGTCTATGGGAGCATTGGGTATATGGGTTATGAAATCTATGCCGTCCATAGGAGGATGTTCCATGAATGCCCGCGCACCCAATTCCCTGCGCAATTGCCTCACGTCCACGCCCTGCCTGCGCAACGTTTCCCACAGATGCGACGGGCGCATGGCGAGGTATGCGGCTTCAAAAAAACAAAGTTGCAGTTCCGGCGGGACGACTTGCTTTGAGTCCACGTGATTGGAATATACCGTAACCATCTCGCCGGGCTTCACTTCGCGTATAGGCTTGCCTCCTATTATTTCGATGGAACGGTCTTCAGACGCCAACACATACATGCCGTTTCTATCAACACCGAGCCACAGCGGGCGCCTCCCGAACCTGTCCCTGTACGCCGTTACGCCGCGCTCGCCGGCCTTCGCCGTTATCACGGAATAAGACGACGGCACTGTTTGCAAAACATATTCCGGTCCGTGCTCATGGTGAAGCATCAGCAACCCTTCCGTGTCGCACCCCGTTTTTAATTCTTCGGAGTTGATGCTGCCAACGGTGCCATTATGAACCATAGCTGCAACAGCGCCGCGAGTGATATAATGATTAGCTTCGTGAATATCATGCCCCCCTATGGTATGAGGATGCGCGGCAAGAAGAAGGTCATGCCCGGCGCCTTTGGTCCTGTATCTTGTATGAACGAACAGAGGGTCGCCCGGGTTGTAATCAAGCAGCGTCACCAGTGCCTGCGGGTCTGCGATGTCGCTGTAACATCGCACTGCATTTATGCCGTTGCCTCCCAAAGTTCCATATCCTTCTGCATCTCTGCCGCGATGGCTCAGCCCTTTTCTTGCAAGTTCCACAGCGTCGCTTATGTCATAAACGAGCCCGACGCCGCAATTTTCTTTGATGAGCTCAGACATTGATTAAACCGAATAATGGGTTGTCTCGAACTCTTATATTGCTACGCCTTCTCCATCTTCTTCAGAATCTCGCCGAAAGCGGGGCGGGTTATAAGGATGCCTATCAGCACGCCGATTATTGTCGTGATGGCGAAGCCGCGCAGATTTATCATTGCCAGCAGCGGCAGCATGGACGAGATGAGTATTCCGGCGGAGCCGAATATTATGAAGAACGCACGCTTAAGATGCTCAGCGAGCGTCAGCTCTTTTCGTCGCGAAGACTGGTCAATCATTATTATCTGGCTGTCCACGCCCGTTCCTATAGCAGCGATGATTCCGGCGAGCGCAGGCAGGTCCAGCGTCCATGAAAACGCGGCAGCGGCGCCCAGGATTATGAGAACTTCAGACAACGAAACAGCGAGCATGGGCAGGATGATTTTCGGGCGCCTGTAGCGCACAAGCACGACGAAAGCCACGCCCGCCGCCGCGGCGACACCGGCGAGAAGGATGTCGTTTATGAACGCCCTGCCAAGAGTGGGAGAAACGTTGCTTACGCCTACTATTTCTATAGACGTCGGCAGCGAACCGGAGCGCAGGATGCTGGAAATGCTGCGCTTCTCCTCAAGTGCGGCGTTGTACGAAGGAGCCATACCTGTTATTTCTATGCTCGTTGCCGCGTTACCGCGGAGCGATGATGCTATCTGGAAAGAGTTTATCAGCGTGTCATCGAGATACACGGCGATTTCACCCTGAAGGTAAGACGTGCCTGCGGCAAATGGCAAGTTCTTAGTCACCATTGCGAAATTATTCGCAGCCTTCGGCGACACCTGCAGTCCGAAGCTCCACTGGTAACCGTCCTGCAGGGAGCGGACGCCGGACCGCGCGGGGTCAAGGTACACGGCCTGCACGTCATCGCCGCTATACACCGTTGCTACGACATTGGCATCGCTACCCGTGATGTTGGCTACAACAAGAGCCACGCCCGCAAGCGTGAAAGAGTCCCCGGGCTTGTAGCTTTTGTTGTCTATCGTAAGCGTGCCATTTATTGAAATAGGATAACTTTTGTCCAGTACTATCTCTCTCGTGAGCTTTAGTGGCACTTTCGCATCGAACTTGCCTTCCGCTTCAAGCAGCCGCCTTATTTCTTCTTCTGTCCCGCCGGCTATGGACACTTCGACGTAACTGGCGTCCTTAAAGTCTATGGTTCTGAACGTGGCTTCCCGAAGCCCGTAAAAATTGATTCGCTGCTGGAGAACAGGGACAACGTCCGCGGTCAGCGAAGCGTTCTTCGGCATGATTGTCGCAGAGACGCCGCCTGTTATGTCGAGTCCGAAATTCAGATTCGTTGACGGGCGTTCCTTGATTGTGAAAGGTAGCTGACCATTCGCTTCAACGTAGATGGAGCCACGCTGCGTGGCTAATTCAATGATGCCGGAATAATTGCCGTTGATATGTGGTGGCGCGCCGTTTATGGCATAAATCGCGTCGCCTACGGAAAGCCGCGGAGTCGATGACGTTTCCACGACGAAACCGCCGCTGGCGCCCATGAACAGATAAATGACGGACAGAGTCACTGCCACTACCAGTAAGCCTATTCTCCAGTTAGCCATGTTTCTCAACCCACATGCGCAAAAGCCCGGCGTTCAGAAGCCATGTCACCGGAATGTCTATCACTATGCCTGTCATGAGAACCAGAGCTATCGTCTGGAGGACGGGAGAACCGGTGGAAACATACAGCGCCAGCAACGCGACAAAAGTCGTGCTCACCATTGTAAGACCGGTTTTCATCGCCGAAGAGGCAGAGCCGCCAAACTTCAGAACGGACGACGTAAGAAGGACGTCCGTATCGATGGAATAGGCAACTATCAGCATCAGTGCTGCTATCATATGCAGCGAGAGCGGCACGCCCATCAGGCTCATCGCGGCCATGGTCCCTATCATGTCCACAATCGCGGACAAAATTACTATTCCCGACGGCACTAAAGAGCGGAACATTACAAAGACTATAATCGACATGAGGAAGAAGGCGGTGAGAGTGGCTGCCTGTATCTGCTGCCAGAAGATTTCGCCTATTGCAGGCCCTATTGTTTGGTAAGCGATGTCGCCCTTGATGCCGGCTGTTTGTAGTGCAGCTATGGCGTTACGCTCTTCTGCTTCGTATGGAAGCGTGACGACTACGGTTGACGCGGCGCCCGTGTAAAGACGGACGTCCGCGTTAGGCAGCGTTACGTGGGCAATCGAGAAGGCTTCCCGGTCGCCGGCGAAGGAAAGGCGCTTTCCGCCCATGAGGTCAACATCCCGTTTCATCACGACGCCGGTTGACAATGCGTTGCCGGCCAGTATCGCTACCGAAGCCACGAGAATGAGCAGCGGCGTCAATGCAATAGCTTTCCAATGCTTTTCGAACACATCCCAAATAACCCTTTTAAGTTTTAATGCGTTTCAATTGCCATGTATGACGTCATTATAGCCGGCGCGGGACCCGCAGGCGGCACGCTGGCTTCGCTGATAGACGGGGATGTGCTTGTGCTTGAGAAGGATAAGGAAGCGACGCTCAAAGACTCAGGGCTCGTGTCGGCACATTTTCGCGCGTTCGTGGACGACGACGCACTCATAGATAGCTACGTAAGCGAAATGGAGGCCGTTTCCCCCTCCGGGAAGACGTTTCTTCTCCGTTCGGATGAGCCTTACGCGATGCTCCTGAAGCGGAAACGGTTTTCCTATCGTCTTAGGATACAGGCGAAGGAGAACGCAACCGTGAAATACGAGCGGGTGCGGGGATTTCGTTGCCATGACGATGGTGTCATCGTGGAAACGTCTAAGAGTACGTATGAGGCGAAGATGATAGTCGGGTGCGACGGCACGCTTTCGGACGTGAGGAAGAGCATGGGCATAGCGCCGCCCGCGATGGTGCCCGGGCTGTTTGCAAGAACACGGCAGAAGCTAAAGCACGACAGGATAAAAGTGTTTTTCAACAAATTTTTCTCCCCGGATTTCTTTTCGTGGATAATACCGCAGGAGAATGAATACGGGACAATGACGTCCATACGCCCGAGAGACCACTTTAATGATTTTAAGAAAACGATGAACTTGCCGGATGGCGAGTTGCATTCTTCGATGATACCCATGGGGACGACACGTTCTTATGGCGAGCGGGCGCTGCTCGTGGGCGAATCCTGCGGGCAGACGAAGCCGCTGACGGGCGGGGGTATAATATTCAGTATGCGCGCTGCGCGGATGGCGGCGCGCGTCATAAACGACGCGATTGCACGGAACAGGTTTGACGCGCCGTTCCTGTCGCGTTATCATACAGCATGGCGGAAAGAACTGCAGTGGGAAATAGCCAAGCAGCTTCTCCTTCGCAGAATCTACAGGAAACTGTCAAATGCGGACATTGATAAGCTCTTCGCCGCGTTCGGCGAAGACATTGAAAAAATAAGAAGGTTTGACTACGACCATATCACTTCGTCCTGGTCCAAACTGCCGAAGAGGAAGATGCTCGCCTTTGCGTTACAAAACATGCACATGATTTTTTGAGCGTCTTATCTGTTCCGCAGAACGTCTGCCATACCGAACACTTCACCCCTTGAGCCTTCGTGCATTTTCCTGTTGAGGTATCTTATCGCATCCACGGCTCCGTCCGCATATGTCTGCCGCCCGTCTACTCTGGTATAGAAGCCTATGCCCATGCCGCCATTTGACAAGCCGACCCAATGATATGCGTGGCTGCCCAATGCGCCATCGGGTATGCCCAACTCGCGTTGCATCGCCGGTTCACGCACGGATTCCATATCGTCAAACACAATGCCCAATTCTACAAGAATTTGCGCCCATGCACGACCCGTGCCGCTGGGGTCTTTCTTCGTCTGCTGATGGCTTTCCCTTATGTGCCCGCGGTAACCGGCAAACGCGCCGGGAAATTCGTGTGCGAGAACTTCAAGAGCAGCCGCCCAAGCCACGAGCTGCTTGCTCATGTTGGGCGCGATGACGGTGGAAACATGACTTGCACGGACTGTTTCTTCGGCTGCCGTCCTGTTTCCTATTGTGCCGCCGTAAACGAAAGGGACTCCCACAGTTGCATATAAGCCAGCTTGCTTTGCCATGTCCGCCCGGCTGAAATCAACTGCCAGCAAATCTTGGTGCGTACTGAGCAATTCACGCAGGCATGCCTCATGGTCGGCAGGACTTACGAGAAGTATCCCGTCGTACGGAGACTCCTTCGTGGTCGGGCCTGTCAGGGCGTATGGCAGCAATTTCATGTCTGGCTGTGCCCGGATGGCTTTCATCGCTTCTGTGGACATGCTTCCGGGCAGGCCCGACAACACGACTGGAATCGTCATACGACGCCTCTGTATTTCATCAGCCTGTCGGCTATCGTCGGTTGCGGCGAGAATGCTCGTTGTATGCCGTCGAAATACGACGGATGCGCTTCACGTAGGCGATAAAGGGCGGTGCCGACTTTCTTCTGCACAGCATCGGGCGGCACGGACATCGGCGACCTCATGGCAGGGCTACCAATCATACCAAGAAGATACGCTGCGAACTGCACAGGCTGCGGGTTGCGCCAGTTGTCGTTTATTATTTCAAGTGTCTCGTCGCCTATTCTAATTGGATAAGAAGCCCTGACGCCTACAAGCCCGTTCAGCTCTTTCAGCGATTCGTTTATTTCTCGCGCGTATGCAGGATTGCCGTCAAGCACGGTTGCTGTCATCGCAGAATAAACGCCGGGGAAGAGATTGCTCCACACGGATATGACGCCGTTGCCTGCTATGGAAGGGTCTGTCATCATCTGATACGTGAGCGGGTCGTCACCAGAAAGGATGAGAAAGTTTTCCAATCCTCGCGCTCCCGCTTCGCTGCGCACGGCGCGCCAGAAGCTCGCGTCTTCGTCCTGTGGCAAGGCTCTTCCGCCGGTGGCGTCTTTCGTGCCTACTATGTTGGGGTAAGCCTTTGCCAGCGCGGCAATCACGTCGGCATGAATTATCGGATGCCCGCGGCCCGGAATGTTATAAATTATGACATCCGTGGGCGCGGCTTCTGCAACGAGCGCGAAATAATCCGCGAAACCTGTTTGCGTCGGCGCATTGTAGTAACCGGAAACGTGAAGCGTTGCATTAGCTCCCATCTCTGCAGCGGCTTTTGTCGCTTCCACGCCTTCCCGCGCGTTATTCGAGCCCGCGCCCACGATTATAGGAATATTGCGCGCCCGGTTTCGTGCCATTATGACAGCGTTATTTATCTCGTGATGCTCTTCCCATGAGAGCGTCGGGCTCTGCCCGGTAGTTCCGCACGGCACCATGCCGTTAATCCCGCTGGCTATTTGAAACTCCGCAAGCCTTTGCAGGCTTCCATAGTCTATCGTTCCATCGCTGTTCAGCGGCGTTATCAGCGCCGTTGACGTTCCTTCATATTGCCTCATCAAATCACCTTTACGCATAACTTTGCGTTTCTTTATATATTAACATGATGTTATTATAATAACATTTGTAGCGGAGTATGTTATTATGGTCACGATAAGCCATCTGACGAAGAAATATGTGGACGGGATGCCTTTCCTACACGAGGCACTGGGGAAGAAGATGCTGAATTACGGCGCGGTCGCGGAGATGCTTGCGCCGAAGATAGAGAAAGAGCTGGGCAAAGAAGTGAAGTTGTACGCCGTCATCATGGCGCTGCGAAGATATAGCGACGGGCTTGTAAAAAAATACGAAAGCGCAGGCACGGAGAAAATCTTCGGTAAGGGGTCCGACCTAAGCATGAAATCAGGGCTGTGCGACATAACGGCCGGCAAATCGCGGTCGTTGTTTGAGAAGCTCAAGGCAATCCACTGCATCATAGATTACGGAAGCGGCGACATACTGAACGTCATACACGGGAATATCAACGTCACCATAATAACGAACGAGAAGCACAAGGAAAAAATACTTGGCATACTGCGCGGGGAGAAAATAATGCACATTGAAGACGACCTTGTTCAGGTGTCTTTGAAATTCCCGCAGGAATTTCTTTACACGCCGGGCGTGCTTTGCAGGATGACGCGCGAGCTTTTATGGAGCAACGTGAACCTCATAGAGATAGTCTCTTCGCTCACGGAGCTGAATTTCATGATTAAAAGCGAAGATGCCCTGAAAGGATACGGCGCGCTTGAAAATCTGCTGGCGGCGGCAAAAAAAAATCCGGAAATGAGCATGACAATTACCAGCCCATTCTCGTATTCCGCACTTCGGCAGAAGCACCAGTCGGCATAGCCCTCTCATATTGTTCCATACGTTCGGCGAATCGCTCGGCGCTTCCCTTGGGCAACGGAAGAGACGTTACTACAAGCAGTTTTTGTCCGGGAGTGAAATGATGAAAATTCATATCATCTTCAATGGTGCGGTGCAATCCATCGGGCGTGTACGCCACATAGCGCCTGTCGTGGGAGTATGGAACGCAGGGAAAGACTCTTCCATTTCGCATCTCTAGCGTGCAGGTATTTTCATATACTTTAAGAACAACGTCCGCCCGCTTCGGCGGCACGTGCGTGCCATCCAATTTGTAGGCGAGTGTTATCGTCCTGCCCATCTTGTAATCTATACCGCGCACAAATTTAAACTTATTTCATCGCAGTGCGCACGTCCAGCCTGCGCGAAAGGTAAAGAAATGAAAGAGCGCCGACCGCGCTGCCGAACCAGAACGTGGCGGCGCGGAACAAAAGCACGGAAGCTACGGCAGTCGTGGCGGGCACGCCCAGCGACGTCAGAAGCAGAGACGCGACGGTTTCCATGGAGCCGATTCCGCCGGGCAACGAGCTGGCGACGCCGATTATAGTTGATATCGCCACAACGCCCATGAGCAGGACGTAGGGAACGCTCTGGTGAAGCGAAGCAACGGCAAGCCACAGCACGAGCGCGTCCAGCGCCCACGGCGCCGCAGTAGCGGCGAAAGACTGAAGCAACGAAGAACGCGAAAAGGAAACGGAGTAGAACGTGTTGATGAACTCGTTGCTCACTTTTCGGAGAAAGGGAAGCCTGCCGGCAAGGGAGAATATTTTTTCTCCTATGCTCCTTTTTGCGATTATTGCTCCTGCGATGAGCATGGCAATCGTAAAGAGCGAGACGCCGATGTACGAGAACACAGCAAGATTGCCGGAAAGCGGCACGTTGAACATGAACAACGCAGCGAACGACAACAGCACAATCACGTCAAGTATGCGCTCCCAGACTATGGAAGGGAGGCTTCTTGATACGGGTATTCCTGTCCGCGCCTTCAGTAGCAGAGCTTTCGCAGGCTCGCCCATCTTGCCGGGGGTGAAATTGCTGAGCGTCATGCCGAAGAGCTGGACGGGCACAAGGATAAAGAACGGTGCATTGACGAGAAATTTCCACTTCAGAACGCGGAATGCCATAGAGACAACAGAAACGCAAAGCGCGGCGGCGATGTATCTTTTGTCCGCCGTGGCGAGCAGGCGCGCAAGCTCGGCGGGATTTGAAGTCCACACTATCCACGCCAGCAGGGCGACACTTATGGCAGCGGCGGCGAGCTTAAATTTTGACATGATTAAACTCTCTCAACCATCATTTAAAAATCTACTGCGCCTCCAAAGCAGTGGATTTAAATATCAAAAGCCCCGTTTTATCAGCAGATATCTCGGATTTTGATATTTAAAAAGAATCCGAACGACTGTTTTTATGATCGTGGTGCTGATACCGACCTACAATGAGGCGGAGAACATAGGGGAACTGATACAGGAGATACTTTCTCTTCAGTTGCCGCTAAAAATAATAGTGGTGGACGACAACTCGCCCGACGGAACGGCGCGTATTGCTGAGGCAGCGGCGAAGAAAACAGGCAAGGTCGTGGTAATCCGGCGCAACGAACGGGGGCGCGGCACGGCGGGCATACGCGGATTCCAGGAAGCGCTGAAGTACAAAGTAACGCACATAATAGAAATGGATGCCGACTTTTCCCACGACCCGTCCTACATTCCGGCGCTGATGGAAACGGCGAAAAAATACGACATCGCCGTAGGCTCGCGCATGATAAGCGGCGGCGATACGGTGGACAGAAGTTTTTTCCGTAACGTTCTGTCGTCAGGCGGCGCGCTGTTCACGCGTGCCGTGCTGGGGCTAAGCGTGCTGGATGCACAGAGCGGCTATAAATGCTACAGGATGCGCGTCATAGAATCCATGGATTTCCCACGTTTC
>DATDXW010000029.1:0-14645 GCA_035289125.1 archaeon
GTCCCACGTCTTGCCTGCTGCCGCCAATTCTGCGACAAGCGAATTGACAACCGGTCCGCCTACCAAGATAAGATTCTTGGTCTGCCTGGACGTGGCGTCTATTTCGCTGTCTAAGCGCGCAACTGCCGTGGATATAGGCACGGACTCCTGTATTGTGGAGCCACCGGCCGAACCTGAGCTCGCCGTAGCTGCGCCCGATGATAGCACGAACACATTGGCAGATACCTGCTCGTCAGGGTAGTACACCTTTATGGTGTCCTGCCCGTTCGTGTTTCTCACTGCGAACGTACCCCAAAGGTCAACGTAGTGCGTTATGTCAGAGTTGCTTCCAAGAGACGAGCTGTCCTCTGTGCCAGTAAACGTCGGTGCGTCGGCTTTAGCAACGTTGTTGGAGCCGCTTGATTCCGATGTTACAGGCAGGATGACGCTGTACTCGTCGCCTGCGTTGTCCTTTTCCTCTACCAAGAGGATGGCTGGCTGCGTTACGTTCACGCCGGACGAAGATTGTGCTGTTATGTTCATCGCAATGGACTGGTTAGGCGCTACATAACCGCTTGCCTGTATTGTATAGGTCATGGCTCCTGTTGCGGTTCTTCCCAACGTTAGCGTCGCAAGAGTTGCGTTGTCGGATATGTTGAAGCTGGATACGCCACTTGCTACTGACGTTGTTCCGTCTTCCCTGTTCGTTGCGTTCAGGCTGATGTAGGCATGCGGACCTATTGTCCAGATGTCTGCCTGTACTGCGCCTGTGGGCAAGCTGAGATTCTGTCCCTTTCTCAGCACGATAGACTGGTTAGGTGCCACCAATGCAAGCCGTCCGCCTCTCTGCGTTTTTACGGTCGGGAACACGGTTACATACGAGCCTGTGTTGTTGGCTGCGGCTCCTGTTCCCCACGTCACCCCGAACGTTGACGAACTCTGTGCCTGGAAGTAATAGGTTTGTCCGTCTATTACTTTCTGGTCAGTGTTGTCCGTTCCCAGTGTTACAGTCAGCGTTGTGCCGGACATGACGTCGCTCAATCCTATGGATGCAGAGCTTGTTCCGTCTGCAGTTACGCTCGTCACCTTATACATGTGGCCGAACTGTCCTGCGTCCGTTACAAAGTACTGGTCCTGGGATATCGTTGCGTTCTCTACGACGTGTATCGTCTTCGCGCTTGCGTCCTGCAAGCTGAACCCGCCGGCAGAGGAAGTTGCCTTGTGAGCGAACACGAACGTGTTCGTGCTTCCTCTATAGTCGGTAAAGGTTACTTGCAAGTCGTTGTCGCCAGAGTTCTGCAGTGATACCTTGTCTCTTGTGCTTGCCGTTGAGTCTTCTGATAGGCCGCTGAACGACACGTCAAAGCTCTTCCACGTTGGGTCCGTGAGCTTTCCACCCTTCTTTATGAAGTCAGCGGATGTGCTCTTGGCGGATGTGTATATCGTAAACGCGGATATCTGGTCGCCGGACGTTGTCAATGAAACGGACGTTCCGTCTACAGAGTCTTCGTTGTCGCCGGTTTTAACCTTAGCGCTGTTCTGCAATACTATTTTGTCAGCTCCTATGAGCAGCGTTCCGGAGTTCTGCGTCTGGTCAGTCGTGGACAGATAAAACACATCGTCCATGTATATGGATAGGTCGCCGTATTTCTGGGACGTGCCTTTTGTTATGCTTTTCTGTTCACCGTTGACGTTGACGACACCTACGGTTGCGCTGGTTGCGCCTACAAAGTTTACCTTGTACGTCTTGCCTGCTACAGTTATGTCCTTTGTTTCTGCGCCTGTCATGACAGTCTTGTCAGAGCCGCCTGCCAGTACGAGTTTTGCCGTTCCTGTGAAGGTCGAGTCACTGTGTATTGTGAATTCCTTGCCGAACAGTTTTATTTTCTGGCCTATTGCCGTAGATTTGGGCAGAGACTTGTCAAAGCTCACAGTCGTTCTATACAGATAGGTCGAGCTGCTTGGAGACGTGGTTATGTCTGACCCTATTGTATAATCAGGGTCTTCAGAACCGCCTGCACCAGGCTTGGCGAATTGCAGTCTGAACGCGCTTGTTGAAGTCGTGTCGGTTGGTGTCAGGTAGATGAACTGTTGGTACTTGTAAGATGTACCGTTCGTGTCTACCACTGTGCCGTCTGCCAAAAGTGTGGGCATTTCGTCTTTTGTCATCGTGTTTCTCGCGCCTGATTTTCCAAGCGTGTCGTCAAGATATATCTTCGTGTTGGAAGTTGCTATTTCTTTTCCTTCACCGCTGACAGAAACCCCGCCAGTTGTTGCGCCTACCGTTGTTGCTTTGCTTGCCCTGCTACCCAACGAAGCTGCTACGTCTATTGCCGCAGCAACGTCGCTTGCGAGCCCTTGCGGATCCGTTCCCTGAGAACCGACTACCACGAGGAAGTCAGCACTCCCGGAGGAGGATATGAAAGGCTGCGGATAGCTGGAAAGGTCTGCTGCAAAACCGATTGTGGCTCCTGCCATAAGCGCAGATATTGCGCCTGCGGCTGCCAATTTTCTAAGTTGCATTTTTGTTTTCCACCTTTGTGTTTACAAGCCCTTTCGGGCCGTCAAAAGCGCACCGACAGGTGCGCCTTTCTCTTCTGTGCTATGTGCAGGATATGTATATAAGACTGACGTGAAACAGTTTCACCCATGCACTAAGTATAAGTGAAAACCTCGTAGAATAGTTTACAAAAGAAACATATATGATATTAAAGTTCCAAATTCCATATTTAGACGAATTAAGCTATTTAGACGCCTGTTTAGGTTCTTCTTTCTTCTCCTCGTTTTGATGCGTTTTTTTCATGCTTATGACATTGCTTCTGCCTTTTCTCTGGACGGAAACGAGCCCGCGCTGCTCCAAGTCGTGCACTATACGCGATACTTTGGGTTTTGAATAGTCCAAATCCTTGATTATCTTCCTCTGATCCACAGGTTTTTGCTCTTTCATCACTATTTCGACTACCCTCCGTTCCGCATCCGTGAGCACGGGCAGGATATGGCGATAGTCCTTCTTCCTGAAAGCGTACATCATCCCGATAAAGAGCGCTATTATCGCTAATATTATAAGGAAAGCCGCTACCTGGGAGGTATACTCAAAGGTTTTGTAAATGATGCTCGTGTCAAACGTTTCCCCGAGAGTGGGATTTTTCAGAGTCCATTGTATGTATATGACCCTGCCATCGGAGCCGCTGGCAGACGTTCTGAACGCTTCATTCCACACAGGCTCGTAGCCCCGCCTTCCAGTGCCCTGAAGTTCTCCCTGTTGAACCAGCGAGGCTCCTATGGGCAACTCAACTTTGACTGTGTATATGGCAGTGATTATCGGCACGCCGAATCTGTATGTAAACTGGCTGAAATCGCCGAATTTGGAGAGCATATCACTTGCGGTGAACGAATACGTGAAGTTCTGTCCGTAGGTTTTGCATACTATGGAGGTGCCAATGGAAAGTTTTTCCGTCGTGCACTGAGTTTCTTTGCCATCCGCTGTGGCACGAACGTCTTTGACTGAAGAAACGATGAAGTAGTCGCTCTTCTGCACAGGTTCGGTATATCCTATCTTTATTGTCCATAGCGCGGTTCCGTCGTCGCGCAGCGAAACCGTCGTGTCCCAGTTGTTTATCGCCGCGTTAGAGACGGCCGCAAGGAGCAGCACAAGAAACAAAAATTTCATATCAATAGTTATTGTCAGAATCACTTAAATATCCCCTTTTTGCTACGGCAAAAAGTCGATGCCATATTATACGATTACGCGCCGCTTACATATCCCCTTTTTGCTGTGGCAAAAAGTCGCATATCAAATGTTCTTTACTCTCATTTCTTGGCCGGCGAGATGACCACTCCGCCGATTCCCGCGGAAGCGAACTGATGCATGAGCCCGGCTACGGAGTTGGAGATATTCTGCAATTCTTCCATGCTAACGTCCTTGCTTTTCGGCCCCATTATTTCTATGGCAGCAGGCCCATACATGAGCACCAGTCGTAGTAGTGACATCACGTCTCTGGCGAACAGTTTGACTTCGCATATCTTCGAATACGCTTCCTTGAGCTTGGGAGTCGGGTTCTCCACTCTGACAATATCCTGATAAGTAGTCTCGAAAACCGGCGTTTCATTTTCAAGCTTTTTCACATGGCTTTCCAGCGCTTCTTTCGCGACGGTCTCGTCCACTGCCATGACTTCTATCATGAACCACGCTTCTATCCACTTCTCGTCGCGTTTCTTCCTGATTTCTTCCCTGTCCATCTTTACCCTTTATTCCGAAAGTTTTATATTGGGACGCCGGCAATTAAAACAATGTCTTTTGAGCTTATAAGGAATCCCGGCTCCAGTCTTGCCCGCGCGCGAAAAAGCAGGAACATGAGCAAGTCCGTGAACGTGCTTCTCACGTCTTCCTTTTTGCTATCAGTGGCGCTGGTATTCGCCGTTTTTCGCGTTTCCGCCTTGTCTGCTACGCCGCTGATGATTGTAAGCCTCGGCGCTGTTGCCTTTTTCATGACGATACTGCTGGCCATGGTGTTTGGCTGGACAACCCAGATAATAGCCACGACGGTCGGCGGGAAGGGCAGATATTACGAAGGTTTCACGGCCGTTGCTTATTCGATATTCGCTCCGTCGCTCGGTCTGCTCGTTGCCTCTCTGATGACCGCAGCTCCCGGCACCTGGCCAATTTCCCTGACGATATTGTTCCCATCTTTTGCTTTGGGCGTGGCGACGTTCTATCGCGGCGTGAAGGAGCTTTTCAGGATGGACACACCTTCCACCATGGCGACGATCGCCGCGACGATAATTAGCTTTCTGCTGACGGCTTATGCGCTTGTTACGCTGAATCTTCTGGGTGCCGGCGTTGTATGAGACAGGTTTATACGTTTTCAACTTTATTCTTATCAGAGGGCGTCTAAAATGGAAACGAAAAAGGGTAATGCGAGTTTGGAAGACATTATTAAAGAAATCGGCAGCCTTTCGGACGTAAAGAAATTGCCTCCTTATGTGCAGGAATTGCTCAAAAAGAATCTGGAGTCTGTAAGCAAAATAAAATTGCCTATATTCACTTTTAAGGAAAATAATGAGTGGATAGCAAAAACGCCGTTGTTAGACATTCCGGTAAAAACAGATGATGTGTTTTCCGATGCAAGGCAAAATTCATCCGCTGCCGCGCAATGAAATTGTCAAAATTTTGAAGAGCAACGGGTTTGAACAAGTTACCGTAGTAAAGGGGCGGCATCTGAAATTCAGAAAGACGACGAGCACGGAAGTTCTGACGACAATGGTCTGCCATAGACCGGAAATATACCCTTCGGTAATAAAAGATATAATAAAACAATCCAAGAAACCGGAAGAAGAATTTTATTGAATTTTTCTCTTATGCATATGCCAATCCTGTATAAATCCGTTTCTGATTATGGTAATTATACTCAAAGACATTAGTATTTGAACACTCTAATGTCTTTGGTATACCTGAAGGGCATCGTAAATATGTTCAATGGTTTATGTCATTCAGTATAGTGCCTCGGTAGCTCAGCCGGTGTATGGCACGCGGAAGGAACGATGCTTAAAGAGCGTCTGGCTGCGCGCGCCATATGGCAAAGAGCGGCAGTTTCGTATCGCAAGCGAAATAACTGCAGGTCGAGGGTTCGATTCCCTCCCGGGGCTTATGGTTATCGGTTCGGATTTTAAGGAAGAGGCGAACACTTTTCACTTTCTCTACGCTCTCGGTAATTTTATATGTTTGGATGTAGTATCTATTTAAATGATGCTTGAATTGGAAACCCCGATAATCTTTCTGGACATAGAAACCACGGGTCTCAATTACAAAAGAGATAAGATAATAGACATATCCTTGATAAAAATCCACGCGGACGGACGAGAGGAAGTGATGTCTATACTAGTGAATCCAGAGATTCCTATACCCAGTGAGGCTACAGCAATACATGGCATAACAAATGAAGACGTCGCGGATAAGCCGCCATTTGCGGCGCATGCAGAGGCATTAGTAAAGTTTATAGAAGAGTGTATCCTTGCGGGATTTAACATTGACAATTTCGATTTGCCTCTGTTGAAAGAGGAGTTGAAAAGGGCAGGGATTGAATTGGGCAACAAGTCAACCTTGGACGTGAAAGCTATATATCATAAGCTGGAACCCAGAGATTTGATTACCGCTTATAAAAAATATTGTGGAGGAGAATTTGATGCGCATAAATCTATAGATGACGCGAGGGCGACAATGGCAGTGCTTAATGCTCAGTTAGAATCTAATCCTGATTTACCTAGAAATGTCGCACAACTACGGAAATTTTACTCACAAAAAGATGTCGATTGGGTGGACGATGGCGGTAGATTTATATGGCTGGAAGGCGAGGTATTCTTTAATTTCGGTAAGCATAATGGCGAATCACTGAAAGAAGTGTTCAAAAACGCCCCGGATTATTTTACATGGATGCTTGATAGGGACTTTCCAGAGGATGCGAAAAGCATAGCTCGAAATGCATTTGACGGTAAGTTCCCGATAAAACCTTTTGGTTCATGACCCGCATACTGGAAACTGCCCGCCACAAGCAACTGCGTGACAGCTTCGCTTTTGCAGCGCGTCACGAGCAACTCGACGCACAGCGGTGCGTCATACACCATACAGCGGGTAGTTTACAGCCCTCACCCATTTGTCCTCACCGACGACTCAAAACTGTTCTTCATGATGAGCGCCGCCTTGCCCAATATGTCTTCTTTCTGTATGTATATCGCGTCGGTTATCTCGTTCGTCTGTTCGTTGTCGCCCTTGCTTATGTAGCCTTTCTCGTCTATCCTGTAAATCCTGTGCATTATGTACTGTTCTTCGTCCGATGACGGCAGAAAGCCGGCGCTCTGGTTAGGCGCTATTTTGAACGCGATTATATCGCCTTTTTTGAGGTTTTCCGGTTCTGTTTCCAGCACAAGGTCACCGCAATCTATATTGGGTTTCATGCTTCCCGTGCATTTAAGAGGGGCGGGCGTAAGGTTCCTGCTGTAATAGAATGCGTAGCCTTCGGGCGTTTTCCCTTCAAACACGGAAAACACAAAGGAGTTCCACTTCTTTGACAGCGCGTTCAGTGCCGCCAAGTTTCCTTCATCCTCAGTTTTCTCCATGCCCGCGGCTTTTTCAGCTCCTATAATCATGCCTGTCATTTTTTTCGTCACCCGCTCTTTCGGCACGAGGAACGCGTGCGTGCTCCCGAACGCGTCCGCCTTCATGACGTAGCCTCTGTCATCAATGCGCGACACTCTTCGCCATACCGTCCCGCCCTGTTTTTCCGTGAACGCCTTCGCCTCGTCGGCCGTTATGGAGAAGAAAACAATGTCATTTACCACCGCATCTGCAGTAGGCACGGATATTATCACGTCGCCGCATCGTATCGTCGGCGCCATCTTGCCATCGCACGGCGCCTCGTCGGCGAAGAGGCGGTTTGTAACGTATAGCGGCTTCCCATCCACCGAGAAAGCAGTGAAATTTTCCGAGACGTTATTCCACTTCTCGGCGAGCGCGCCGTAAGCCGCAAGTGCAGGCGTGTAATCGTTTATGTTCTGAGTGCATCCGGCAAGCGCGATAGCGATAACGAGCAAAACGAGTTTCATTATCAGTATTTTATGGCGGCATATAAATAATATCTCAGCGTGGGTGGAGAATGATAGTGTAGTGAGTATCAGTATCTGGCATAATTTCTCCGCGCATACGCTGGATAAGTCCGTATGTTTCCGCCCATGGCGCAAACTCCTCACGCAGAGTTTTCTGCATTTTCACGCGCGCTCCCGGGTCTTCGTCCGCATACCGCATCCTTATAAAAATTTCCCTGCCATCCGTGATAATATCACAATATCCTTTCAGGCTTGCCGGCGGTTCCCATGCGTTGCACGCGCGTTGCAGCCTTTCGGTCGCGCTTCCATATTCCATGTTATAATGAAAATATCAGATTTTAAATACGTTTCCCAACGGGTTATAATCATGAAAGAAGTGTTCCTTGTTCCGGCTGAAGCGCGGCTGAAGGCGGAGGAAGCGCTGAAGAAGGATGACGTGGTGAGCAGGGGCAGCATAATACTGCGCGCCGCGTCTTCGCTGGAAATAAAGGAAGACGGGTACTTTATCGTTGTAGAATCTTCAGAAGAAGGTATAAAGAAAGCAACTGAGCTCCTTAAGGGATTAGCAACGCGTTACGCGAAGAAAGACGTCGTTCTCAAGAAGATAGAAGAGCAGGACGACGCAGCGCTGGCGGGCTTTGGCAGCATTCTGGGATAGGCATGCGCGACATTATTAACTATTCTTCAGCAGGACAGGGTGATGTGGACGATTTCCATGAATTCCGCGAGAAGAAGTTTAATTTTCTCTACTTGTGCAAGAAGTGCGCGCGGAGCTTTGACGCCATAAACGCCATGGAACAGTGCAAATACTGCTCCTCTCCCGTGACGGAGCTTGCCGCGAAGAAGCGCCATCCGCTGCTCACCGCAAGCTATTATCGCTATTACTGTCCGAAGTGCGAGAGAACGTTTCGCTCGGCCGTGAAGCACGAGGAATGCCAGGTCTGCGGGCTGAGGACGATATCCGTTTACAAGTGGGAGGACATACCGCTCCTTGACAAATTGATGATAAGGGCATTCAAAGTGATAAAGCCGCGCGAGCGTGGCATATCCACAACGCAGCGCATAAGGGAAATATTCGGTAAGACTCCTACTTCTTTCTGAGTTGCCTGTAAGCGAAAACCGTTGACGCAGTCTGGACAATGTTCGCGAAGGATATATCTCAAGCAGGAAAAGCGGGACGATTCGTCGCGATGCTGCATATCTCACGGTTGCTGAAAATCCTGCTGTAATTCATTCCCATGTTGATTATTCGCGCGCGTCGCTATTTAAGCGCTTTTTGTGCTTCTCCACTATGCCACGCATGGTTTTTCGCGCAGTCTCCGTCGGCTTTTTGATGCCCCTCGTAAGCGCCCAGTATTTTCCGGAGTGGTACGCGACAGGCTCAGCGCCGCCGGCTGAGGCGTTCAGTATCTTTCCGACGAAAAGCGTGTGGTCGCCCAGAACTATCTCTTTCACGAGCCTGCACTCCAGATTCGCAGCAGCGCCACTCACCATGAGCGCTTTTATTTTCTTACCCCCGTAGAATCGCACGCCCAGCTCTTTCAGTGCGTTTATTTTGTTATGCTCCTTGCCGGAATAGTTGCCCGCAACGCTTGCCGCGCTTGTCTGCGCCACGGATGTCAATGACACTCCGAACTCTTTCGTCGCGCGTATGTTATTAGCCGTTGCTTTGTCATGCCCAATCGCCACGCATATCATGCCTGGTTTATAGGACAGCATGTGCGTCCACTCTGCCGCCATCACGTTGTGCCCATGCGGCCCGTCGCTCGTTATGAGCCCCACGTTAGTGACGAATTTTTCCATCGCTTTGTTGTTCCACATGTCCATAATATCACTTGTTATTTATTGCAGGAAAAACTAAAAATACCAGCTTACACTTGTTCCTCTTCACTTATGCCGTATTTCTCGGATATTATCCTTTTCATCGCGTCCTTTTCCCCAAGTTTATCAGAGAGAGCCTGCGCGAAATACGGCGCAATCAACCGGTTTCCTTCGCCTTCCAGTATCTCCCCAACGCATTCGCCGCACGGGGTTTCGCCGTTCATGACTTCATCAAGGCAGTCGCACTTACCATCCTTCACAAGGCAGTAAGAGCACGGGTCAGTCAGGCAACATTTGTAGAGCCCGCCTGCAATGAGCGTTTTCTTCATTGATTCCATGTCGTACGCCATCTGTTCCGGGGTGTGCGGCAACGTCGCAAGCAGGACTGCCAACACAAGAGTCACAACGGCGATAGAATACATTTTGTGCATCATATCACTTTGTAAGGCGTTTCTTCTCCGTCTACGATTGAATACACCACGAACTCTCCACGCTTGATTCCGGACATTCCCGGCGAGCCTGCCGGCATTCCCGGAAGCGCTATGCCGTCCACGTCGGGCTTTTCGGCAAGCATGATGTTCACCGCTTCGACAGGAACATGCCCTTCTATGTAGTAGCCATCCACCGTCATGGTATGGCAACTCTGCATGTCGTATGGGATTCCGTTATCGGTTTTTATATTATCCATATCCACGGTAGACACGACGTTCACTTCAAAGCCGTTTCTTTGAAGATATTTTACGTATTCGCCGCAGCAGCCGCAGAGCGGCGATTTGTAAAGGGTCACGGGATAGCCTCCCGTTCCGCTTGCCGTCATCAGGAACAGCAGCATTGCACTTATCGCGACGACAACGCCTATCGCGATGAGTTTTGACATCAGCAGCCACCCACCTGCGACGGCAGCTGCGCGAGCACGGACGTTTTAGCACCGCTCACTGCGGATGCTATTGTTCCCAGCTGTACGACCTCTATTGCCGTTATCACTACCAGCAGCCCGAGAATAATCAGAAACATCTTCTCAGTCATTGCATTCATTACATCACCTCAATATCCCTTGTTTTGCAGATAATTCTTGACCTGCGCCGCTCCCTGAATGGAAGAAAATGCGGGCCCTGCCACGAGCTTCCTGTCCACGTCTTTCCATTCAAGGCCTTCTGCCTCTTTGAAGTACATGGCGTCCTGAATGTACGTGGACGGAAACCAGAACGAATTGACTTTCACGAACGCGCCATAAATCTCGTTCTCCGTAAAACCTTGCGAAATCATGAGTTCTATCAGCCCGAGAGCTGCAAATCCGTGCGAGCAGTCCGGATTCGCCGCCGACTGGCCGCAGCACGGGCGGTAGGAATTCTGCGCGATGCTTCGCGCCAGCGCAAGCTGCTCTTCTGTGAGATTTATGATGAGGGTGTCGCCGTAGCCTGCCCTGCCCACGCCGATGTCGTATCCCTCGAAAGACTGGGCGAATGCGCTTTCGTGTATAAGCGAAACGTTGTTGTGTTTTGCCAGCGTCCATAGAACGTACATCATGAACACGGAGTTCTCACTGTCTATGCTAAGCTCCGCATCTTCGCCTTTTAGTATCGCATTCCATTCGGGCTTCATGTCCTGCTTGTATCCCTGCTTGAGTATAGTTTCCAGTCTTGCCGGGTCAAGGACGCCTGCCTCCACCATATTGGATACGGCGTCGCCCCACGTTGCTTTAAGCGTGAATCCCTCGTCCGGAAGAACCTGAGCATAGATGGCGGTGACAGGAGATTGCGCGAACGCGAGTGAGTATGTCTGGTATACAATGATGATTGCCAAAACGGTAGCAAACATATACGTTGCATGTTCAGTCTTCATATGAATATATACATATATCATAAGAAGATATATAAATAGAGTATATCATGATACGGCACAAGCGCGATGCACCATCCGGGAATTGAACCCGGATCACGAGCTGTTTCGTGCCGCGCATAATATGGCATGCGACGCAGCGAAGCTGCGGGGCATTGGGAAGCTCGAATTCTGCCGTTGAACCAATGGTGCTTTGGTTTTATTTTCGGAAAAGAATACTTAAGCGCTTCAGAAGGCTACCCCTGCCCCTTGGTCATGTAGGCGGCGCACTTCTTGCAAAGCAGCGACCGCGAGCCGTAGAACTTGACTTCCTTCATCTCTTTTTCTTCGGCTTCTTCGCCGCAGGATTCGCATTCAGGCATGATATTGATTGTAGGCATGATTTTTATGCTTTGTCTTTGTATGGATTGAATGACACAGGAAGAGAAACGCACTACGCTCATAACGGACACGTCGTGGTTCGTGGACCACGGGAGAAACGCCTTGGGGGCGTTATCGAAATTGAATGCATCTTTACTTGCTCCCGGAATCTCTACTGCAGAATTATTGGTCCCGAAACGGATAGCTTCCGAGTACGCAAAGTTGCACGAAGTGTCGGCGCAAGACCAGCACGGAATCCCGTTGACTATCAGTTATTACGCACGCACGATGCACGATTGGTGCCCAAGCGAAGAGCCAAAACAATACATGATAGCAGCTTGGTCATTATGGAAAGATAATTCAAAGAAGGCATCGCGGGGAGTCCGGCTCTCATACGCAGACCAGGCTGTGTTGGCGCATCTGATAAAAGAAGTCAGGGAAGGGAAAGAATGCTACATCCTTTCCGGCGATGAAGACATAACAGGGTCCGGCAAAGCGCTGGCGGAGACATTCCCAAACGCTCATGTCGTGGAAGAAACGCCGATAACGCTGGAGGACGCAAGCAGGCGCTCCTTTACAGCAAATCCCAATCCCCGTGCACCTGTTATTCTGTCGCCGGAAGCCTTGGGTGCTCTTTACAATATCCCCGCATCTTCGCAGCCTGAGTATTATTTGTTATGCGCGAAAGTCCCTTATGGCGGGAAGACGCAGGAAGTGGGCGTTTCCGTGCACCCCATGGGCAAGTCCCTGTCTTTTGAAGACAATGACGCGAAACGTTATCCCGTGCTGGTCATGGATTTGCAGGACGTGTATGATGGTAGTGAACAAAGAAGCGAGATGCTGGACAGGGTCGTCCAGAGCAGATTCAGGCACATGGACGAGGCGTTGCGAAAACGGTTTAGGACGTTCAACGCGATAGAAATCGGGCGTTCGCGGGCGCATGGGCTGTTTGAGGCGAGCAGGTACGAAAAAACGTTCGCAATAGAGAAGAACGGGCTGTTCACGACAGAAGAATCTTCGGATCTTCCGTGGTTCCTTATAACCCCCGGTTACACAGGAAGGAACGCTCCCGAAACCGGCTACGCATTGGCGAATTTTTACGGCAGGCATCACGAGGAGATGCGCACAGCTCTCCGCCGCGGCGTTTAAATTCTCATCGTCGCGTAATTTTACGAATGAACGACCTGATAAAGAAAATACTGCTGAGCATGCCAATGGGCACTTTCGTCTACATAGGCGCGGTTATTGTGTACCATATACCGTTCATCTGGTGGCTTTTCCTGATAATCGTCGCGCTGGACCAGATTGACGAGGCGATTCAGAAATAATCCTTTAAATCGGGGCGGTGCAATATCATTTGCATGAAAGCGGTTTTCTTCGCGGCGCTACTATTTGTCATGCCGGGCTGGGCTTTCGCACAGGAGAACTTTTCCGCCCCGGGCACGGACGCGTTACTGCCGAAAAATGACGCGGCGCTGAATCTCACGGATCCGGGAATGCTTCCGGATAATCCGTTTTATTTTCTGAAAAGAGCCGTAGAGAACGTCAGGCTGATTATTGCCACGAGCGAAGTGGAGAAGGCGCGACTGCACCTCCGGTATGCCGAGTTGCGACTGTCAGAAGCCAAGGCGATGAGCGACAAGTCTAAGCATGAGCAGGCAAACCGGACTTTGAGCGAGGTATCAAAGGAAATGAACGAATTCAACGCTAGGGGATTGGGAAAGAACATCTCTGCCGTAGTGAAAGAAGCCGACAGCGTGCTGAAGAAGCGGGAAGCGATTCTCGGCATTATTTCAAGCAGGATATCCGAGAAAGCCCGGAATGCGATAAGCCGGACGCTCAACGTTTCTGACGAAAAGGCAGGGAACGTTACGGCGCGGAAGGAAAATAACGACACAGAGAATGAAACAGCGCGCGACAACGACTTGAAGATAACGGATGCGAATAGCACGAAGAATGTGAAACGCGCGGTATCAAAGAACGATTCCGATACTAAAATTTTGAAAAAGGCTGATTGAATGGGCCCGCTGAGATTTGAACTCAGGTCTCGGCCACCCCAAGGCCGGATCCTACCAAGCTAGACTACAGGCCCGTTTATCGTAAAAATTAAATGGAATGGATTTAAACGCCTTCCAGAGAAACAAATTTCTCGTTCTCTAATATTTGCTTCTGCCTGCGATAAAACTCTAAAGCATGGTCGTTCGGCATATAGAGTATTTGATGGCATACGTACTAAAATCACTCGGCCGTCCCGCACACGGCAGCGAAAGGTTAATAAAATTGTAGGTCATCCTTATTGCATGGAAGGATACAGATTCACCAGCCCTCAAGGGATATGAAAGGCAAAGGAGGCAGGATGTCCTTAGTGTGTGGCGCAGCATCCATTCAGGAAATAGGGGACATGGTGGACAGTCTATTGCGTGGCTCTGCACACGGCGGCAAAGACATCGTCCACGCTCTTTGACGCGTCCACTGTCTTGAGCGTGCCCTCTTTCCTATAAAAATCAATGAGCGGGCGCGTCTCGCAGTGGAACGTACTGAGCCGCTGGCGCATGGCGTCCGGCTTGTCGTCCTTGCGCTGGTAGAGCTTCCCGCCGCATTCGCACTCGCTTGCGTCGCTATTGTAAATCTTCCCGCAGTCAAGGCACTGGCGCCTGCCGGACAGGCGTGCTATCGCCAGAGTATCTTCCAGTTCTAAAGATATGGCAACGCCGAATTTAACGTTCAGCATCTCTCTCTGCTCCATGTTTCTCGGAAAACCGTCAAGTATGAAGCCGCGCGAACAGTCGTTGCGCGACAGGCGCTGCTTTACAAGCCCGGTGACTATTTCGCTCGGGATGAGCTTTCCCGCGTTCATCATGCCCCCTATGTTTCTTCCTGTGACACTGTTTTTAGCCACTTCTTCCCGTAACAACTCGCCCGCCGATATGTGCGGAATCCCGAGTTTTTCCGACAGCCGTGCAGCCTGCGTCCCCTTTCCCGAGCCGGGCGGGCCCAGAAATAAAATGCGCATGACGTTTGCCATATTATCAGTCATAATACCCCTC
>DATDXW010000030.1:0-4570 GCA_035289125.1 archaeon
TTTACAAGAGTCGTTTTACCGTGGTCAACGTGCCCTAGAGTGCCTATGTTAACTTCCGGTACGAGCTTCACGGGGAAAAAGTCACCCTTTCTCCTCTTTCTTCCCTGCTTTGGGCACGTATTCGTCAAAGGGCTTTGCGCCAGTTTCAACGACTTTGCAGTTTATCTGGGCGGTTTCCATGCTTACGGTGTTGCCGCGCATGCTTTTCCTGCGCCGCATTCCTTCGTGGCGGAAGGTGAGCTTTTTGATTTTTTTCAGCCCGCTAAAGCCAAAGCCGGGATAAACAAGCATCCTTTTCTTTCCCTGGTTCTCCACGTCTTTATTCATCGGGAAGCCTGCCTTGTCGGAGCCGCCGGTTATGACGAGCTTGTAACCGTCCATGCCGAGAAGCGAACCTTCCAGCGTGTCGCCGATTTTCTTTCCCGCTACCGGCACGTCCTTCTCTATCTGACAGGACTTTGCGCCGTGACTTACAACAAATTTCATTTAACGCACCCCCAGTTGTCAGAGCCGGGTTAATGGCTTTCATTTAATAAAGGGAAGAAAATGCTTATAAAAGCGATTTTGCGAAGTAAGCACATGACTCTTGCAAATGAGAAGGTGAAGAAAGTAAAGAAACTGGCATTCATCAATCTTCCCGGAAGGCGATGGGCAAGCCAAGTGATTCAGGGATTTCAGTCTTGCGAAGGAGGGAAAGGTTCAGGGGCATACGACGAAAATACAGGCGAAGTCGTGTTTTTCTATCAAGACCCTGCAACCAAATTAGGTTTAGCAGTAGGTTACGAAATCTGCGAAGGTAAAGCCGCCGGGTTACGATACGCATTCATGACAAGCGACGGCAGCATAATGCCGGATGCCGGTTATTGCGGCATTATAAGCGGAAAAGAACAAACACTTGAGAGGTGTAGAGAATTGCTCATACGTGGTATGGCGTCTTTCACTCCTCAATAAAAATTCTCCGTATATTTCTGGCTACTTTAAGCAGGATATCTCACACCAGTGGCGTAGCCGCGGCGACGAGCACGAAAGTCGCGGCGAAATTGGCGGCAATAAAAACGAGATAACGGAAGCTCATGCTTTTGTACACGGTCGTCACGATGAGCGCGGAGACAATGTGATAGAACGCGAAAAGAGCTGTAGCTACTTGAAAATAGGGCTGCGCGTTAAGCATGCCGGCGACGGCGCCGGTCAACGCAGCGAGCGGGACGACGTAAAGCGCGTGGCTCCACTGGCTGCTGCGCCATATATAATAAGCGGCGGCGATAAGCGCCCCGAACAAAAGCCCGTCCTTTATGCCGCCGATGAAGCCCGTAGTGACGGAGCAGAAGACGACAGCGTCAAAGCCGCGGCGGAATGCACCGAAATAAGGCGTGACCGTCCTGAACAAAAAATTCAGCGCCACGGAAATGACGAAGACAATCCACGGCTCAATCATGGGCTATAATTTGCCGATAGGGATTAAAATCAAATCCGGAAGCAATCAATTGCGCCTCGGTTGCCATCCTTCTTCATACGCTATGGGATCTTGTCCACCACGTATCCTGTATGTGTCCGCCGCCTCTTCCTCTGTTATCGGTGGTGGGAAACGGTTTGCGTTAAAAGCGTATTCTCTTATCAGACGTTTGGCCTTTTTAAGGGCAATTGCTGGGTATATGCCCTTTCCCATCACTTCAGTTCGCGAAAGCGTCTCTCCTGATAACAGACGGATGACATAATCAGTGAAATTCTCCCAATTTCTTCCGCGGGCATTTTTCGGTTCGTTAGACAAAGCGTGTCTCGCGTATTCAACAATTTTTTTCGTGTCGGAGTCGTTGGATAACGAGATTCGGTCTTGGGCTTCCAGTATTCCTATAAGTAAATTTTGATACGTTTCGCGTGCCAACTTCCTTTTCATCATTTGTTTTCTTACTTCTGCACCGGAATTTCTATAGACGGGGTCTTCTGAAAGGTCTTCTTCATTAGCGTTTGAAATTCCTTGATTGACAGCGCTTTTCAATGCTCCAAAGCGTCTTTGATATCTCTGTATGAGAGTCTTATGCGGATTATAGTTGGAACCTGTCAATTCATCCGGCGGATTCTCCTGTTCTGTAATATATTGCTGATATAATCCCTCGGCGATTTTCTTCGCCCGTTCTCTGTCTTTTTGAGTTATAGCTAAATTCCCTGTTTTCTTTAGTGCCAAACCATCGTTAAAAGCCTGATTGCCTGTACCATTTTTCGTATAAAATAGAGACTCTCCATATACTAGTATGGCTCTCCTAAAGGCGGCAGAATACACCTTTTCATCATAAAAGCTCAATATGTAACGCCTGAAAGGCATAACTTCAGACGGCATTTTACATCTATGATAGAAAAGGTTTAAAGTATGGTTTTACAATCCGCACACCGAAAGCCATTCGCTACGGGCAACTCAACGCACAAAGCTGTATGACGGCTTCGCCGTCAAGTTCCTAAGCGTCAAGCTGTTCAAAGACGCAACTGCGCGACAGCTTCGCTTTGCCGCGTGTAACAGGAGAGAGACAAAGGCGGGGTAGTGCACCATTCCCCAACTAAACGACGATAAGTACAACAAAGACTTTCCATGGAAAGCCTTTGGGATACGAGGAATCTTTGAATTCCTCGTAATAAAGCCGAAGACGAGCACCGCCAAAAATTCACCGACGGAAAGTCCTTTCCCGTTCACAACGCCTGCCACACGATATATGACAGCTTCGCTTTCACTGCACGTCACACACCGTGTGGCGGGTAGTTTACATATTGTATTTTCTTTTGATATGCCGCCCTTTCGGATTTAAGTTTTCCAGTCTATCTATTCGCATGCTTACTTCAGAGCAGGCGCGCGCCGTTTCACGGTTCGTCACCAACACGGACAAGGACGTATTCGCGCTGCGGAATTTGCCCGACGTTGTCAAAGGCGCGCTTTTCTCGCGGTACAGCCGCTCGGCGAAAGGGCTAAGGGAAATATTGCTCACGGAGTTTTTGCAGAATCAGGACGTTTCCGTAAACGAGGCGTCTGACGTGGCGACAAAAAAGGCGGAGGAGTTCTACGACCGGGTGCTCGTTGAATATGGCGATGACTCTGTAGCCGAGCTGGGCGGGGCGCACATAGCCCTGGAAAACGTGTCTATGATAGCAACTAAGCTCGTAGAAGACTCGCGTATCGGGTTGTCGCCTCTGGAGAAAAGCACGCGATATGTGTATTTCAACGAAAAAGAAAACGGAAAATACAAGTATTGCCGCGAGCCGGCGATAATGCAGTCGCGCTTCGCTTCTCTGTACGAGGAAACGTGCGACGCGCTCTTTGATGCTTATTCAGAACTGCTTGAACCCATGAAGGCTCATATAATGAAAATGTTTCCGAAGCCCGTCGACATGAGTGACAGGGCTTATGTGTTTACGGTGCGGGCGAAAGCGTGCGACATACTGCGCGTCTTCCTTCCCGCTTCTACCCTAACTAATATGGGAATATACGGCAACGGCAGGGCGTTTGAATACCTGCTAACAAAACTTTACGCTTCACGGCTTGGCGAGATAAGAGGCGTAGCGCGGTCAATGCACGAAGAGCTGAGAAAAGTCATCCCGTCTTTCGTCAAGCGCCCCGATGAGACGCATGGAATAGAATATATAAACTACCTGAAGGAAACGGACGATGGAACCAAAAGAGCCGTGTTAAGCATGGTCAAAGACGTGCACGATACTGAAGAAGTCGTGCTTGTAAACTATGACAAGGATGGCGAGGACAAAATCGTTGCGGCAATACTGTATTTCCACTCGCAGATGCCCATGGAACAGTGCATGAACGTTGCGAAAGGAATGGGCGCACCGGAAAAAGAAAAGCTCATGGACGAATACACGGCGCGGCGAAGCAATCGTCGCCACAAGCCCGGCAGGGCGTTTGAAAATTCTTACTACACGTTTGACATGCTTGGAAACTTCGGCATATACCGCGACCTGCACCGTCACCGCGTTCTCACGCAGCAGCGTCAGCGTTTGACAGCGAATTTTGGCTACGACGTGCCGGTGGAGCTAAAAGAGATAGGCGCAGAGCAGAGATATCACGAACTCATGAAAAAAGCGCGGGAAGCGTGGCTTGCTATCGGGAAAGAGATGCCGCATGAGGCGCAATATGTCGTGCCTTTTGGCTTCCGCATACGATGGTATTTCACGCTGAATGCGCGAGAACTATACCACTTAACCGAATTGCGCACCGTCCAGCAGGGGCATTCTGATTATCGCAGAATATGCCAGAAGATGGCGCGGCTCGCACAGAGCGTGCACCCAACGGTTTTCAAGAATATGAGATTCGTGGACTTTAATTCCTATGCGATGGAGCGTAGCGAGGCGGAGAAACGGATAGACAAAAAGACGGAAGACATGGAGAAGAAGTACGGGAAAGTGGACAGTGGTTTTGGCGATTCGCAATAAATGCCATGGAACGGCGGTCGTGGAGGATGGCTCGCTTCAAACCGTCAGTTCAAGTGCTTCAAAATTCCAATCATGGAGAGAATCCCCTTCTCCAGCAGCCACGCTGCGGCGATGATGCTTATTTTTTCTTGGCTAAAGAGCGAAA
>DATDXW010000031.1:0-5460 GCA_035289125.1 archaeon
TTTAACGAATTCCTCGCCATACTTCATGGGGGAACCAACCTCCTCTGTTCTTTAGACCAATACAAAGAACTTGGTTGGAGGGAACAAGAAGGTTCCCCCACTCCTTATTTCAGCGGCTCAATATCCGATGTCGCATAACACCTACATATAACCAAGATCACGAAGCTTCTTCTTCACGAGCTCTTCTTCACTTTTTGATATAGGATTACTGTTGCTTTCTGGTTTTGGAGCGTCTGAGTATTCCGGTTCCCTGTCGGTATTCAGCAGCTCTTTCAGCACCCTGCCGTCGCAGTCGCGCGGCACGGGAATGGCCATCATATGAAGTATTGTGGGGGTCATATCCATTATGGAGGCGTTCACATTCACAGATTCTTTTATGTCCGGGCCAAAGCAGAGCATCATGCCGTCCGGGGCGAAAGTGTGGTAGCCTTTCCACACGGCACTCCCGGCTTTGGAGAATAGCGACACGGAGAAGTTTGTATTTATGGCATAATCATCGTGCATGAGAAAGATTATATCCGGCATGCTGTCCATGAGCGGACCGTTATACTCCTCGTTCTTTATTTTTACTTCCCGGAATACCGGCACACCTTGCTCCTGCAATGCTTTAAGCCCGTCCCTTATCCGAACCACTTTTTCTTTCTCCTTAACAAAAAGACTGAAATTGTTGAATCCCAGAAATGAAGGCTTTTCCTGCACGTTCTTTATTATATTTTCCTGGTGCGGCACGAAGCGCTTCATCCAGCCAGGCACGTCGCCTTCCTTTGCGAGCCAGCCAAGAAGCTTTTTTCCTAACGGGTAAATCACTATCTTTATCCTTTCGACAAGCCCGACTTTTATGTAGCCATTTTTCATGAGCCACGTGTTTATATGGAAATATTTTTTCGGCGCCCCGTGGAAGCCATGATCGGAAATTATGAAGAAATTCGCGTCCGGAAACTCGTTGCATATTCTTTTTACGCACGTGTCAAGAGTCTCATAATAATTGCCGAGCGCGGCATCATCGTCCCAGAAGAAATGCTGGAAGCGGTCATTCTCGTCAAGGAGCACGAAGCCGAAGTCCGTGTCATGCTTGCGCATCATTTCAATGAACAGCGACGCTTTGTTCACGGTCATTTCCGCTATTCTCTCCGCGGTTTTTATACGGCCGTTCTTTTTCAGGTATTCTATTGTGTTCATGTCTTCCAGCAATTCCCGGGCTCTTGGCGCGTCCTCTTCAGGCCATGCGATAGCATCGTTCACCGATGGTCTGCCTATCCCTGAAAAATAGAACCCGTTTATTCTTTTAGGCGGGAAGGATATCGGTGGGCATATTACTCCTGCCCGGATGCCGGCGGCCGAGAGTATGTCCCATATTTCTGCTTCCTTGATGTCGCCTGATCCGACCATTCTGCCGGAAAATGGCTTCGTTTCCCAAGATATGATGCCGTGTTTGCCGGGGTTCTTGCCCGTGGCAAAGGATGTCCATGCCGCTGCCGAGCCCGTAGGCATGACCGTGCGCAGGGCGCCCCACGAGCCTTTCGTTTTCATGGAATAAAGGAACGGCATCCTTTCTGAAAATGTATCAAGCGACTTCCATGTGCCGCCATCTATGCCAATCACTATGTGCATAACGGAACTATTAGCGGAACGGATTTAATAGTTCGCGGGACGCGTCAGAAGCGGTATTTCTTTTTTAGTTGTTGCGTCAAAAGCCTTTCCGTTTCATTGCGTGGCTTGTCCGCGGGCTTCATTTCGTCTGGGTCGGCGGCAAGGTCGTAAAATTCCCATTTTGCAGGCGTCTTGTAGTAAATCGCCTTGGCCTTCGGCAGGCGCGCGCAAAAAACATTATGCTCCTTGTGAGACGGCCATGGGCCTCCAAGCCCACCGGTTTCGGAAAACACGAGGCGATCTTTATCCAGCGAGAGCAGGGGTTCGCCGTCGGGTTTCTCGAAATTGTCATCATGCATGATTTTCAAAAGCTTCAGTATTGTAGGCATTATGTCCACGCTGCTTGCTTGGTAATCATTTTCAACGTGCTCTTGCCCCGGTATACTGAGCACGCAGAAAGTTTTGAGGGTATAGTCAAAGACGAAGCAGCCGTACATGCGCTCCCCGGGCTTCTCGCCAAGGCTCACGCCGTGATCGGACAATACGACGATTATGGAATTCTTGTCGTAGCCCAGCTTGGATATCTTGCCCAATATTTTCTCAAGATAGCGATTGCAGCCGGCCATGTAACCGTCGTAGCGTTTCCTGTTTTCTTCAGATGCTCCAAAGAATTCCGGCGCCATATCAGTATAGCGCTTCTGCACGTCGTTTATCAGCCTTGTGTGAATGTTGCTGTAGTGCAAATAAAGGAAGAATTTTCCTTTCAGGGATTCCAGAAGCGCCTCGTGGCGTTTTGCTAGGTCGTCCTTGTTCTCGTCGTGAATAGAAAAGGAATCGAAACCGTCCTTCGGCAATATGCTGTCGTTTATGACGTCTGCCGAGCAGTAATAGCCTGCGGCCTTAAGGTACTGGGTCAGCGTTTTGAACCGGTCTTTTTTGAAACGGAACATGTTGTAGTATGAATTGACGCCGTTCCTTGTCGGATAGGTGCCGGAAAAAACTGCGTGCATGGATGCTATTGTATAGGGAGCCGCGGTTATTATGCCGGAATAGAATCTTGATTTGGATGCAAAGGAGCTGAGGGATTTTATCCTGCTTACGTGGTCGCGCCTGAGGCCGTCCACGGTTATCATTATGATGTTCATCATTTCTCCCCTATTGCGAAAGCCGCGTTGGTGTCTATCAACACGCGCCCGCCCGTCTTCCTCACGTTATAATGCTTCTTAAATTTTTCGCTCCCGTTCACGTGAAGGTCCACTATTTTTTTCTTCACGTCTTCACCGAGAGTCCCGTCGTTGTCAAGCCAGTTCAGCAAGTCAAAATGCGGATCCCTGACTACGCGCACGGACACTTTCGCGAATCCCGCGTCCCGGAGAAGTTTTTTCATGTCGTCCGGCACGAACGTGATGCGCGTTTCTTTGAGCGCAAATATTTTTTCAAAATCAGCCTTGAGGCTGGGATGCGGTGGCACCCCTTCCTGCAATATGAACTTTCCGCCTTTCTTGAGTACCCGAAGGCATTCCTTCGCGGCTTTTAGGCGGTCTTCTGGGGAAAGGATATTGTGGAAAACGTTCCTCGCAGTGACGCGATCGTAGTTTGCATCAGGAATTTGCATGGTCCTTACGTCGCCTTCCTTATAGGAAACGTTCTTGCAGCCGCTGAATGCCATAGAAAGCATTTCTGGTGATATGTCTATGCCGTGCACTTCCTTGACGTGCGGCGCGATGGTAACGGCCACTGCTCCCGTCCCTGTGCCGGCATCAAGAACTATATGATGCGGGGCGAAATCGCCGTGCTTTATCATTGCGTTCTTCAGGTTGTCGTTATTCACCCATTTCAGGTTGTTATACGTCTTAGCCCGAGCTTTCCATACTTTTTTCTGATCAGTTTCCAGCATTCACTCACCCAGATAGCCGAGGGATCGTAGCCTCGCCTTGATTTTTCTTTCCATGTCCTTGTCCATCGTTTTCTCCCCCTCGGAAAGTATCATCCTCATCACGAAGACCACGAACTGGGAAACGTTTGGGAAGCCCGTTTCCTCTATGAGGCCCTGCAGCTTTTCGTAAAGATTCTTTGGAATGGAAATGGTCTTATAGCCTATCTTCCTTGAACTCTTTACTTTCATAATAGATAATAATAGATAACATCAAAAATATAAAGGCCCCGTACGAGAAAAAACTCAATAAACTTTAATAGGTTAAAGCGAACTGTTTGGTATGGACATAAAATACGTTCATTCCGTCTGTTCGGAGATACCTCGCGGAGGCGTTGGGGGCATAGCATATCATGCCATGGACCAGATGAACAGGCGCGGCTTTTTGAAGAAAGGGTTCATCATGAACCAGAACAAGGGCGGAAACGTAGGGCCTTTGACAAGATTTTTCTTTCCGCCAAAGCCCCCGTATTTTCCCATAGATGCATACTATTCCATAAGAAACGTGCTTTTTGACAACTTTGTTGCCGGCATGCTGCCAAAAGACGCAAACATATTTCACGGATGGATAGGGCACGGCATGAAATCCTTTAAGAGGGCAAGGGATCTTGGCATAAGGACCGTCACGCATGGCGCATCCCTCCATCCAGTGGACCAGAACAAGATATTGGTGGAGGAATTCGCAAAATACAAAATCAATGACGCGCCGCTTTCCGCAAAGACGGTGGACAAGTACGTGAAAGAACTAAGGAACGTGGAATACATAGCCGCATCCTGCGATGTTTCGAGGGAAAGCTTCATAGAAAACGGGTATCCTGAAGAGAACGTTTTTGAAACGCCTTTTGGGGTGGATGCGGAAAAATACACGCCCGGCAAGAAATCTGACGACGTTTTCAGGGCGATCTTTATCGGGACAATAGGACTGAGGAAGGGGCCGCAATATCTTCTTGATGCGTGGACTTCATGGAATGCCGATAACAAGGAGCTTGTCATGCTTGGCCCGATAGAAAACACTATTGCCCCTATAATGGCTCCGTTCAAAGACGCCAAGCAAGTCAGGTGGGTCAAATGGAGCGACGACCTCAAGCGAATGTGCAACCAATCTTCGGTCTTCATATTGCCTGCCTTAGAGGAAGGCGGAACAACGCTGGCGCAAATGACCGCCATGGCATGCGGCCTTCCTTGCATAGTGACGCATGCCACTTATTTCCCGGTAAGGGACGGAAAGGAAGGCCTGATAATAGACGAAAGAAATGTGAAGCAGATAAAGGATTCGCTGAAATACTTCAGGGACAATCCTTCTGAAACCAAGCGCATGGGCAAGAATGCGAGAAAGCGCGCAGAAAAATACACGTGGGACTACTACGGCCAGACGCTTGAAAAAATGTTCAGGCAGATTATGGGATGATTTTATGATAACCCTAGGAATAAGCATGCATCATGACAGCAGCGCTGCTCTAGTGGAAGACGGGCGCGTGCTTGATGCCGTGGCAGAAGAAAGATTTACCCGAACAAAACATGATGGCAACGTTCCTGTGAAAGTCATAGAATGGCTGCTGGGGAAACATAGTCTCAATCCCGGAGATATTGAAGTCACGCTTTCCGAGAACAGGCCAAACCCGCTTTATAACATCGGGAATCATTACGGCAATCTTCTTCACGTGCCATTTTATCTGAAAGAGAAGGCGCTAAAAACGAATGTCCCTGCTTACCTGAAGAAATTCAAGAAAACTGTCTTTGTTCCACATGAACTTAGCCATGCAAGGAGCGCTTTCGGAAGCTCGTCTTTTAACAAGGCAGCAATAATAGTAATGGATGGCGCAGGGACGGACCACGCAAAGGCCGTTTCAGGCGGCATATTTTTTGGGCACGGCAACGAAATAGAGCCGCTTGAATATTGCGACATAAGAAGAAGCATTGGCTTTTTCTACGGCGGG
>DATDXW010000032.1:0-3517 GCA_035289125.1 archaeon
TGCACACGCAACGGTTTGTTTTTCAGTTTTATTGAGCCGCCCAACGCCACGAGCGCAGTGCGCTGGAAACCGGAAACGGCCGAGCCGTCGGCTACCGTCTTTCTCATAACGTGAACTTCATCAACCGGCACGGCGCCAAGCAGTTTGCACGCCTGCAACGTCATGCGAAGGGCATCTTCGTTTATTTCGTTGGGGGGAAATTCGTCCAGCTCTATGAGGCAGGAGCTTCGCGGATTGAAGCGATACGTGAATTCCCTGCCTTTGGCAACCTCGTAGAAAGCGGCCGGGTCAACGTTGCCCATTTCACCGGCAACGGCACGCAGGCGGCGCTTCGCCGACAACGAAAAGGATTCTTCCCTGACTATCGGGCAAGCGCAGAATAATTTATGCGCCGTGTCAAGCTGCTGGTGAATCTCCAGACCGATTTTCACGGGCATGACAAAAATTGGAATGAAAAGTTAAAATACTCAAAGTAAAAAACATTCCGGCTCTATCTTCTCCACTATTTCGCCGCAGATGTTCTGGAGCATTATTTTTTCCGCTTCTTTCGGAAAATTGCCAAGTGCCCAGATGAGCTTTGCATAAGCGGCTTCGCTTGTCATGCGCAACGGCGTGACGCCTGCTTTCTGGAGAGCCCTGCCCGTTGAATAAACGTTCATGTTCACCCGCCCGTACGGGCACTGCGTCACCATGAATAGTTTTGTTTCTTTAGACAGCGTTGCCATCGCCTGAAGAAGCCCGGCGTGGTGTGCTGTATACTTGTCCAGCACTGTAACGGGCGCGTTCCCGAGCCCTGTGCCTTCTATTACGACGCCCTTGTAATTTTTGTAGAACCCAATCTCCTGCGGCGTTATGCCGGGGCGCATTTTCACGATAGCGACTTTTTTCTCTATCGCATTTTTAAGAACCGGCATCCTGCTTTTGTCCTTCTTCTCATGTTCGCGCAAAAACTCAACTGCGCCGGACGGGAAAACCTTTGCATAGGGCTTCACGTCCACGGCACGGAATGCGTCGCGGCGCGACGAGTGCATCTTCTTGACGTTGACTCCAGGAATTATCAGGCAATAGTCGTCGTTCGTAGTGCCGTGCATGCATAACCCGACGCCGGCGAAATTGCCTTTGAGGATGAAGTTCACGGCGCAGATTATGTTCATCGCAGCGTCCGCGCTTCCTCTGTCCGTAGACCTTTGCGAGCCGACGAAAAGCACGGGCACCGGCAGATTCTGGACCATGAAAGAAATCGCAGCCGCCGAATAAGCCATCGTATCGGTGCCGTGGAAGACTATTACGCCATCCGCGCCTTTTTTTATTTCCCCGTAAACTTTTTCTGCGAGTATCGCCCAGTGCTCCGGTTCCATGTCCTCCGAATACATCTGGAACACGAGAGAAGAGCGGTAGTTAGCGAGCCCTTTTATTTCCGGAACTGCCGTCGTAAGCTCGCCTGGCAGAAAAGCAGGGTAGGCGGCGCCGGTCCTGTAATCTACTTTGGAGGCTATCGTGCCGCCTGTGTGTATTATCGCTATGGTAGGCTTGGACGGGTCAACTCTCACTTCGCCTTCGGCGGCCGGCAACGCCTTCCTTTTCTCCACCAGTTTCACCATGGCTTTGCCCGTTATGCCGGCATTGTATCCGCTGTCCAACTTTATCACGGTCGAGCCGGAAGACGATGGCATGAGAAAGCCTTCATACGTTCTGCCGTTCTTCGTAACGACAACGCGGTCGCCGGGCGACGCTTTTCCTTTTATCGCTTTCCTCTGAGAAGCCATAACGTAACTATGATGACGGAAAATATAAAGACTGTTATAAATTCGGGCGGCGCGATTTTCTCGCCCCAGTCCTCGCGGAAACGAAGCGCGTAATAGTCGGCAGCCGCGCCGCTTATTATCACGCCTATTTCGCGGTTGTTGCGCGGCGAGTTCTCGTTCCAGTTGATGCTTGAAACCAAGGCCCTTGTGTCAGCGACAGCGCCTTTGTTGTGGATGACCACGTCTTTCTTTATCTTTACGGGAACGTTGAGCATCGCCAAATATTCATTCGTGTAGTAATTGCTGTTTTTGTCTTCCTTGTCAAGGTTATACCACGAACCGTCAATAATTATGCGCTTGTCACCTGCTTTGCTATTGAGAAAAGCGTCCAGCAACGCGTTTCTTTCGTTGCCCCAGCGGCGATAAACGTAAAACTGCTCCAGCCATAGGCGTTCCTTTGCAGAAGAAACGAAATCAACGATAGCGCCAACAGCGTCGGGCGCGATGACCAGTTCTGCATCGCCATCGTATTGCGGCATGCCTGCACTGTTGCCCTGCTTTGCCGCAAACGTATAATTCCCGTTGCAATGGAAAGGAATGGAAGCCGCCGCGTCCTGCTCGGACACGCGTCGCAGACGATTCGCTATATTATTATCCTCCACTATCGCTCCCCAGCCGCGATTTCTGAAATCACCAATGTTCTCGGACATTATCATCGAATGGTTTCCAGAAACGGCGTACTTGGCGTGCATATAGCGCAGCGAGCCGTTGTAGAGCAAGACGTTGATGCCGTTATCGCGCAGATAGCAAAGGACTGCCATATCGGGAATCCCGCCCGCGGGGCTTTTCTCCACGAGGAGCGTGGCATTCTTGCGCGCTAGCAGCGGCGCAACAACCGGGCTTTCAAACGTGTAGACGGCTATCGTGATATTGTCATTGTCTTCGATAAACCCCAGCACCGCGCCTTCCATGTTTTCCGGAGAAGAGAAAGGCGTTATGAGGGCGGCGAAGCTGACGGGAAGCAAGAGGAGGAAAAACGGTAATTTCATAATGAATATATGGCGACGGAATTAAAGATAGTCGTTTCGATTGTCTGCCACTATAAAATCATGAAATGAGGTTAACGTTTTCTACTCCTATGAAATCGCGGTCGCACGTGACTATCGTCGCGCCGTTATCTTTCGCCGCGGTCGCCACAACGGCGTCCGGAAGGCTCGTTTTTCCGTTTATCTTCCGCATTTTCGCGTACGTTTTTCCGACGGATTCAACATCGTCTACGCCGATGCCGATAATCGTGGATTTCTGCCTGATGAAATCTACGTTGGAAGTGAAGTCAACGCCTTCCTTGGACGCTTTGCAGCTTAGCTCAATCAGAACTATAATCGGCGTGGCTATCTTCTCCTGCGATTCAAGTATGTCCCGCACTTTCGCGCCCCTCGAGCTGCCGATAAAATATTCCACCCACGCGGAAGTATCGAAAATAAACATCTCAGTCACGCCACATCTCACGCCGTTCTTTCCGCGTGAAAGGCTTGAGCTTCCCCTTGAGCCTGCCGAACATGGATGCCGGGACGTTCGTCTTTTCTTCAAGTATCCTTTGCAGCGCTTCGTCAAGCGTCTTGGTGCCTGCGGCTCTCTTCACCATTTCCAGCATCTGCCTCGTCTTCTCGCTTACCTGAATGGTCGTTGCCATCTGAATCACTATAATTATAGCTATAGTTATATATTTAAAGTTCTGGCACTTGAAGGCTCCATATGAATGACCATTTTTA
>DATDXW010000033.1:0-4999 GCA_035289125.1 archaeon
GGCGCAAAGCCCTTTGACGAATACGTGCCCAAAGCAGGGAAGAAAGAGGAGAAAGGGTGACTTTTTCCCCGTGAAGCTCGTACCGGAAGTTAACATAGGCACTCTAGGGCACGTTGACCACGGTAAAACGACTCTTGTAAACGCACTTACCGGCTCGTGGACCGACCGCCACAGCGAGGAGCGGAAAAGAGGAATAACTATAAGGCTCGGCTATGCCGACGCTATTTTCTATTATTGCGAGAAGGAGAAAAGATATACAACCGCCGCCAAGTGCTCCTCATGTTTCGGTGAGTGCGTGCCGAAACGGGCAGTTTCTTTTGTTGACGCGCCAGGGCACGAAACATTGATGGCTACCGTGCTATCCGGCACCGCTTTGATGGACGGCGCTTTGCTTCTCATAGCGGCAAACGAAAAATGCCCGAAGCCGCAGACGGCTGAGCACCTTAAGGCGCTGGATATATCCGGCATAAAAAATGTCATAGTCGTGCAAAACAAGGTCGACCTCGTTTCGGAGCAGCGAGCAAACGAAAGCTACGAAGAAATAAAGAAATTCGTCAAAGGCACGGTGGCTGAAAACGCGCCTGTCATACCGGTAAGCGCGGCGCACGGCATAAACATAGACTTGCTGATAGAAGCCATAGAAACGCACATCCCCACGCCGAAACGCGAGAAGGGCGAACCGGTATTTTACGTGGCGCGCAGCTTTGACGCTAATAAGCCGGGCGCTGATTACAAAACGCTGCGCGGCGCCGTACTGGGAGGCTCCGTGGTTTCCGGCTCGTTCACCGTAGGCGACGAGATAGAGATAGTTCCCGGCGCACCTCTCGCCAACGAGTGGAAACCGCTGAAGACGAAAATAAAGGGCATCATGAAATTTAGCGAACATATCAATAAAGCCGAGCCCGGCGGGCTTGTGGCGATGGAAACGTCACTGGACCCTGCGCTGGCGAAAAGCGACGGGCTTGCAGGCAACGTCGTTTCCCTTAGCGGCAAATTTTCCGCAGTGAGCGAAATAAAATTCGTTCCTCATCTGTTTGACCATGTCATAGGCATAGCAGGCCAGGAAAAAGTTCCGCCGATGAGGACAGGCGATACCCTCATGATAACGTGCGCGATTTCCAAAACCGTGGGCATTGTGACGTCGGCGGGGAAAGACGTCCTTGTAAAAGTTAAGATTCCTGTTGCCGTAAGAAAAGGCGACCGCCTGTCGCTATCAAAGCACATCAGCGGCAGGTGGCACTTGATTGGCTACGGGATTGTGACGTGATTCATAATCATTTCCCGCTATCATCTTCATGAATATTAAATCCGCAAAACCTTCTTAAGGGTTTATTATTACGGAAATCATTCCGTTTAAGGAACAAGCTTCAGGTTATTCTTCATGATATCTGCATTCCCGTCCAGAGGGTTGCCGTCTCTGTCGAAAAGCCCCGACTCAACTGCTACGTGCCCTTCTGTGTCGTAACGTAGAACGACGCGAGTGCCACCGTTTTTTGCGGCAAAATGCCGACATAAAGGGTTTGTTGCCGTTCATCGCTTCCTATTCCACGAGTCCGTGAATAGACATTATTTCCTCCAAAAACTTCATGAAAATCGCCAACGCCAAATATTCCCGGCGCGCCAGAACTTTCGCTATTCTCATAAATAATTATATGCCTAGATGCTTATAATAACTTTGCATAACTTTGTGCAAAAAACGTGCGATTCTTCGATTGTTCACGCGTTCAGTTCCGCGTCTATCACGGACTGGAACGCCACAAAAGGCTGGGCACCTGAAACCAACTTGCCGTTTATGAAGAAGCTAGGAGTTCCCAGACCCGGCACGCCTGCCTGTTGGGCTGCGCTGTTGCCGTCGGAAAAGTCTTTGGATATCTTGCTGGCATACTTGTCCCCGTCCAGACAGGCGTTGAACTTTACAGTGTCCAACCCCAGTTCCTGCGCATACTGCTTGAAAAATGGTATGGCTTGCGCAACTGGCAGATATTTCCCTTTGTCCTGCTCATAGTAACCCCAGTCAGTCTGCTGCTTGGCGAAAAGAATGTCGTGCATCTCCCAGTATTTGCCCTGCTCGCCGGCGCATTCCGCGGTTTCCGCTGCTTTGTCCGCGGAAACGTGCCCTATCGCGGTAAGGGGATAATTCTTGTAAACAAACTTGGCCTTGCCCGTGTCAATATAATTTGTTTTTATCTGGTCAAACGTCTGTTGGCGGAATCGCTGGCAGTACGGGCACTGATAATCGCTGAACTCCACTATCGTGACGGGCGCGTTCGCGTCACCGAGAATATGGTCATCTGCTAAAAGCGCTATCACGGCTCTTTGCTCCGGTTGGGGAGACGGCTGCGCACCGGCGTAGCCGGATATTCCCGCTGTCGCGGTTATCGTTCCGAAAGCGATGCCTGCGATAAATGCAATGCAGACAACTCCGAGCCACTTCAGCGTGCTCTTCGGGATTTTTATCGAGTCGTCGCTTTTCTTTGCGTCTTCGGTCATAAGAATTCCTTGCCTTATAGTTATCATAGAAGCTTAAATACGTTTTGACAAAACACCGACTATGCACAAAAAATTCCGCTGGAACGCTGAAATGACTTTCACGGGCGCTATAAGCATGATTCAGAAAACCGCGAAAACAAACGTCATCAGCGCGTAAAAAGCAAGTATTCCGCCGACAAAATAACCCGGTCTGCCTTTGCTTTCCGCCGGCATCATGTCCCGCATCACGACGTAAAGCATGACTCCTATTATGCCGCCGAGAGCCGCGCTCAGCAGATTAATTTGTATAGGAACAAGAATGTTCGCGGCAATGCCAAGCAACGGCGGCGCGGAAAGCAGGGCACGCGCCGCGCCGCTTTTCGTGACAGACTCGTGTATTCCTGCCATGGACGCGCTGCCTGCGACCGAGTGGAAAAGCGATGCGAAAAAGAGCAGGAATCCCGCCTTCGGGCTTATGGAATACAGTCCGGATATTATTATTCCCATAAGCAGCCCGTAAGCCGCAAAGCCTGCCGTATGGATGTTCCGAAGCTCTCTCCTTGCCAGGGGCGCGCTCCTGTGTTTTTTGGCGTGACCCTCTATTATGCGCATGGCTGTGAGCCCGGCAAGAACGAGCGTAAACACAGTGTTCTGATTCACCGCGAGGCTTACGCTTTCCGGTATAAGATAAAGAAAAACGTAAGAAAGCGACACGCCCACGGAAAACGACAGCAGTGCTGCCCTGTGCCGCACGTGTATGCTGCCGCTGAAGTAGTGCACAAGAAACAGTATGGCCCCGAACGCAATCTGCGTTATCATTATGATAATTGCGCCGCCTGTATATAATTGTTTTCGCTACCGTTTTGCCGAAGCCTGTGCGCTCTTTTTATCCTTTGGCGCGATTCGTAAATTCATGCAGAGAAAGGTATTGGAATATCGCGGCCCCGTAGACTGCGCTGATGCTGCCTTCCTTTACGAAGACGTGATTCATACCTGCGCGCCATTTGTATTGCACGGAGTAGCCGTGAATGCCGAAAACGCACAACATATGGAATCCATATTCAGAAAGAAAACGTACATCATCGAAACTATGGAACCACCGGCGATAATCGTCTATTCATCGGATAGAAGCAACCTGTTTCCCGGAAGAGCGGTGCATTTTTCAGAAGGGCAGGATCCTATGGACAGACGGGTCGAAATCATGGATGCATCTAGACATAATTCTTCAATAGATTTTTGGAAACTCCATATATCTCTTCCAGTAACCAGAGAAAGGGCCATTCATGCGATGAAAATCGGAGAGAACGCGTATGAGATAACTTTGGAAGCGGGCTCAAGGCGCGACCTCGCCAGAATGGAGCGGCTTCTTTATGACACGCTTGACGAGGAAGCCGCAGTCCGTAACGGTTAAATCCTGCCTTGCACAAATAAAAGAATGGAACTTCTCGCGCAACTGATGGGAGCTTACGGCGTTTCTGGCAACGAGGAACACGTCCGCGATATTATAAAGAAAGAGATAATGCCTTACGTGGACAAGACTTACGTGGACAAGGCCGGCAACCTCGTCTGCATACGGAAGGGCAAGCCACCGAAGGTCATGCTTGCCGCGCACATGGACGAGATAGGGCTCATGGTCAAGAACGTGGACGAGCGCGGTCATATTTTCTTCTCGAACGTCGGGCAGATAGAGCCTATCTCGTTGCTGGGGCAGATGGTGAAGATACACACCGAAAAGGGGCAACTCTACGGCGTCATCACGATGAAAAAAGTTAGCAACGGAGAAAGCGTCAACGAAATACCAGCCATGAAAGACATGTACATAGACACCGGCCTGAATGGGAAACAACTGACAGCCAAGGGTCTGGAGATAGGGGATTATCTCAACATCATTCAGGAGATGCAATGTTTGGGCAGTAACAAGATAATATGCGGGAAAGGGCTGGATGACAGGATAGGCTGTTACACGCTGATAGAACTTGCGAAGAAACTGAAGAAAACGAAGAACGAGCTTTATTTCGTTTTCACCGTGCAGGAGGAAATGGGGCTTTACGGCGCGAAAACATCCGCTTACGAGATTTCTCCGGACTGGGCAATAGCCATAGACGTCATGCCCGCGAGCGACTCGGACGGCGAGCCGTCCGTGGGACCCGGACGCGGTCCCATACTCACCATGAAGGACGCGGGCATGATAAGCAGCAAGCCGTTGAACAAGCATATAGTTTCCGTGTCCAAAAGCAAAAAAATTCCGCTTCAGTTTGATGTCACGGAATTCGGCACCACGGACGCGCTGAACATCTCGTTATCGCGAAGCGGCGTGCCAGTGACCGCTATGGGCGTTTCCGTGCGGAACATCCACAGTGCCATCGGCATCGCCAACGCGGACGATATAAACAACCTGATTAAGCTTCTGGAAGCGTTGCTGAAGAATCCGCCGGTTATAAAGTGAACTTTTATTAAATTACGCGCACACCGCATGAAGGCGCGAAAAGCGAAACTGCCTCTCGCAATGACGATTTTGGCGAGGCGGGTT
>DATDXW010000034.1:0-3036 GCA_035289125.1 archaeon
GATGGTATTTCACGCTGAATGCGCGCGAATTGTATCACTTGACGGAATTGCGCACCGTCCAGCAGGGGCATTCGGACTACCGGCGAATCTGTCAAAAGATAGCGCGGCTTGCGCAGGGCGCACATCCGGTGGTTTTCAAAAATATGAAATTCGTGGACTTTAATTCCTATGCGATGGAGCGCAGCGAGGCGGAGAAGCGGATTGACAAAAATATGGATGAACTCGCAAAAGAAGTACGGGAAGGTAGGTAGTGGTTTTGGAGATTCACGATAAATGATGGAGAGTGACAGTTGCAGCGTATAAATAGTTTAATATCATCTAAAAATATGATAGGGCGAAGGTTGCATATAATTACAGAAGATACGTTAGTACAATACCGGACTGCACTGGATGCCGTCAGTGGGATTAATGTGTCCATGGCGAGGCTAGACGGAATTCCGGTAGATGTTTGGCGGCGTTCCAACCATGCTTTTTACGATGAAGCGTTTGAGCGTGTTCTTGCCGATCGTATTCCTTGGTATATTAAGGGCGGAGTCATGGTAAACGTAGGAGGGGAAGCGCAAGGAAAACGTATCGTCGGCGTAGAATTATACGCAGTAGACGACCCTAAAAATTACCAGCCTCAAATTACATTGCTGAAAGACGGCTTTCCGTTGGCAAGACGCGGCGGGCATGAGCCAAATATCGTAGTTTATCCTTCTGACCGTCAGGGTCTTACAGAACCCGACAAGGAAAGGCTTGATGTGTTTTCTAAGGAAGTGCAGGCAGTGTACGACAAGGTATACCAAAACGCTTGGAGACACACGCTTCTCGATATATGAACACCCGGTTTCTCTACGGTAATGTCTTCTCGCCTATTCTCTTCGCGGCAAGTTTCTTTATAAGAGCATATTCCTCGTTCATGCTGTTATTAGACATTTTACCTGACACGTACTCTCCGATTTTTCCGGCGTTTCTCGCGAAAGCTATGATTCCAAGAATGATGCCGACGAATACTATGAACGTCCAGCCTGAGGAGACGCCGTTTAACATTAGATTGTTAATCGCGCCGCCGAAGCTTCCGAGCCACGTTGCGTTGAGCACGAAGTCAAAGAATATCACGAACGGCAGGAGCCCCGCTTCAAGGCTTATCTCGTCTTTGGCAAACAGGAAAACCATGGTATAATAAGCGGCGTAAAAAATCCCTTCAAATATGAAGAGCGCGTTTATGTTGATTCCGCCGGCCACGGAGACGGCAAAAGGCGCAAGCATGCCGGCGATGAAAAGCCCGATTGCGCATCTTATTGTGTAAGGAACGTATTCGTTGACGCCGAATATCCTGCCGAACAAAACGACGGAGGCGCCGAAAAGGCCGCCGGCCAAGCTGCCAAGGTATGCGCCGACGATGAAAGTGAACAGGTCGTTCATTGCAAGCTTGTTGAACACGAAGTGCACGTAGCCCGGAATCTTGCTCCAGACGGAGATGAGCGCGAGTATCGTGACTACGGAAAACGTCTGGCTGAACGGGTACGCCAGCAGCGACAACACGAACATGACAATGCTTACGTAGTACAACGGCTTCCACATGACTATTTCTACCATACTTATCACTATACAGTAGTATCTAATAAAATATAATGTTTTTGTTCAAGTAATCTTAAAAATAAGAGGAGTTTAAATATTTATCTTAATAATTAAGAGTATGATGAGAGAAATCGTGAAGGAAAGCGATAAATTAAGAGAGTTGGACGAGACGGACAGGAGGATACTCAACATACTTTCGGAAAATGCGCGGGAGAAGCTCACGGCGATAGCAAAAAGAGTGCATCTTTCCATAGACTCCACGAAGAAAAGAGTGGAAAAGCTGGAACGGGACGGCGTCATAGGCAAGTACACTATACAACCCGTGCCCAGCCGAATAGGGCTCCCGCTTGCAGTGCACGTTTACATAAAACTGAGAAACGTGACAAAAGAGCGCCATGGTGAGTTCATAAGCGAGATGACGAAAAATCCGAGAGTCATAGACGTGATGTCCATGCTCGGGGATTACGACATGTACATCGTGATTCTGGCGAAGAATACGGCCGAGTTGGACAAGATGAAAATTGAAACGAAGGAAAAATTCGCCGACATGATAGGGGACTGGAAGGAGGTTCTCGTGACGGAAGTGCACAAGCTGGAGGAGTATAGTTTTTAGTGGCGGGTAGTTTACCACGGCAGAGTTGCTGAGATTGATGGTCAAGTAGAGATTCATAATAATCGGAGTTTCTTTCAGTTCAAGTGCTTCAAAATTCCAGTCATGGAAAGAATACCCTTCTCCAGCAGCCACGCCGCGGCGATGAGGCTTAGCTTTTCCTGCGAGAACAGTGAAAAGGCGACGAGGAACATATAGATGCCGACGAGCAAATCAATCCTGCTTGCCCAGTCGCCGTAAGAAAAAACAGCTCCTTTTACCGTGATGTAAGTGGCATGGTAAAGAATCGCCGTCGTGTCAAACCATCCCCACAGCGTGAACGCCGCCAGCACGAAGGACGTGAGTATGTCAAAGAACCCGAGGACGTAAAATAGCATTCTCTGAATAGGAAAGGAAAATACTTAATCGCATTTGCAACCCGCACCCCGAAAACCACTGAAGTGGACCGACGCACTCTTGTGCGTCAAGTTGTATGTGTATGACGCACAATGCTGTATGACGGTTTCGCCTTCGCGTTTTTTCCTAAATTTTCTGATTTCTTTATAGAGCAGAAATAAAACAACGACGTGCGCCGCCCAATAGAGCAGCCAGCCGATATCGCTGACGTTCATATTCAAAGCTCCGGATAAATCGGGAAGCGCGCGCATAGTTCCTTCACGTCGGCGCGCACGCGCTTCTTCACTGCGTCGTCGTTATGGTTTGCGATTACGTCGTTCATGAGTTCGGCAACTTTGTCCATCTCCTGCTCTTTCATTCCCCTGCTTGTGAGCGTAGGCGTTCCGAAGCGGATTCCGGACGGGTCAAAGGGCTTGCGGACATCGTAAGGAATGGCATTCTTGTTCACGGTTATGCCTGCCTCGTCC
>DATDXW010000035.1:0-13787 GCA_035289125.1 archaeon
TCAATAAAGAAAGGAAATCTGAAAAAAATCATTAAGGAGATTATAATTCAAAGCAAAGTTGAATTTAATGTAATTGAAGAAGAAGGAGAAGACGAAGAATGAAATATGAGCATGGAAAGTCTTTGGGTATGCAAGGAATTCTCCGAATTCCTTGTAATAAAGCCGAAACCAAACCCCGCTGAAATTCACGTCTTGTGCGGAAAGTCCTTTCCTTTCATAACGTGTCAGAATCAGAAAAGATTACAGCTTCCATACTTACTAATTCCGCGCGTTGATTGCCGCCGATATCCATAAGAGCCCGGAAAACAGGAAAAGCGCGAGCGAAATGAGCAGAGCCAGCGCGAAGCTCACGGGAGTCGTGCCTTCCACCCACTCGGCGTTGCCTGCTATGAGAGAAGCGGCGAGCAGCGTCAGCGAGCCGATAAACCAGAAGCCGTGGCTGTGAAATTCCATCTTCATTTTTTCTTGCCCTCTTTACCGTTGATTACCAAAGCCATGTCGCGGACAAAGCGGCGCACGTATTCGCGCGTCATTTCTATGTCGCGCTGCGGTATCTCGCCTATCCGCTCTTCGTCAATCATCTTCCTCATTGTCACAACTTTCTTGAACACGTCACCGTAATAAGTGTCGATGCGGTTGGTGTCAATAAGGTACGTTTTTATAGCGCCCGGCAAATCCTTCGGGTCCGGCGGAAGCTTTTCCATTTTCTTTAAACCCGCGACGGCAGCCTTCACCATGACTTCGTAGTTCTTTTTGACGATGTCCAGCTTCCTTTCTTTCTGCAGGTGCGTCAGCAGCTGCTCCATTCGCGTGACGAATGCTTTTGCCTTGGCGATGAACGTGTCAAGCTCCGCGCCGCTTACGTCCTTTATCTCCTTGTGCTCGACGCGCTTGCGGAAATCTATCACCGACTGCAAATCGTGCAAATAAGACTCTTCCAGAAGCTTCTGGTCAACCAAATGCTCCTTCACGTCGTTGGCGGTGTGCTTCGGCGACGGCGGGTTGAGCCCGCTGTACATCAACACAGCCTGGGAAGAGTTAAGCATGGCATAGTAAATGTCTTCGGCTATCATGTAAAGTTTTGCCGTTTCCACGCGGCTTATCTTCTGTGGGGACGACTCCATGAATTTTTCGACAGCTTCAAGAGTAGTCGGTATCTTTCCAGCTTCCAGCAGCTTTCTTATCGGTATCCAGAATCCTGTATCGTAAAGAGCCCAGCCGTCGCGCACTATGGTATAGAGAAGCGGATGCCCTATTCTCGCCATGTCCCAGAATTCCGTTAGCGTCCATGCGGGCTGGACGACGATGGCGTCTGAGAGTTTTTTCCCTATCGCGTAAATGTCGTCGTCAAAGCGCATCTTCATCTCTGGCGTGAAACGGGAAAGCGTGTCGTCTATCACCACAAGCATGTCTATGTCGCTGCCCTTGTGGAAATCGCTGCGCGTGAAAGAGCCGAAGATAACGACTGCCTTGGTTACATCATTGTATTTTTTGAGGACTTCGTCCTTGAATTTATTTGCGATTTTCAGGCTTTCCTGCCTCATCGCCTCGTTAGGCTGCGGCGCAGTCTGCATAGGAACGGGGGCGGGCTGGACGGGTTTTGCGTGTTTTGAAGGAGAAACCTTCTTTGCCGCCTTTGCGCGTTTCTTTGGCATATTTCTATTTGGGGGCGGCTTATAAAAGCTTATTTCAACGGGCTTTGCAGGAATAATCATCTTTCATTATTGCTAACCCGCACACTGAAAGCCCCGCCTGTTGCAACTGGATGCGCAAAGCTGTATGACAGCTTCGCTGTCCAATTCCTTCGCATCATTCAACATGAGAGATAAAGACGGGTTAGGGTGCCTTCCCAACTAAACGACAATAATTACAACAAAGACTTTCCATAGAAAGTCTTTGGGTATACGAGGAATCTTTGAATTCCTCGTAATAACACACAGATGTGCGTCAAGTCGTAGTGGCGGATAGTTTACACAAGCCCTTTGCCGCTACCTGTGCCTGCCGCGCTCCCATTCCTTGGATTTGCCGCCTTCAACCGCTGCTTTGCCGAGGAACGTGTGTTTCTCCTCTGACAGTTTCAACAACCCTTCAAGCGGGTCCCATGCGTGGTCGCGCATCGCCACTAACTGGCGGGTGAAGACGTCTTTGTTATCGGAAGAAAGCCCGTAGAACTCGGGCGGAAGCTTGTCTGGTTTCGTGTCCTGATCGAGGTATTTCACTATCTGTCTTATCACATAAACGCTGTATTCAAAGACGTTCTGCTGGCTGTTGTTGCCTGGAGTGCGGCCACCTCCTCGTTCAAATATAATATAGCCGTCCTTGAAGCCTTTCCCGCGCAGCCAGTATATCCAGCGATAGAGTGCATCTGCCCCACGGTCAGCCAGCGCTATAGGTATGTGCGCCGTTCCGAAGTAGGGAATCGGGTCGCCGAGGTGCAAAAGAAAAATTTGCGAGCCGAAGTCGCTGGGCATCCTGGGCAGTTCTTCGTCCAGGTTTATATTCTGGCCCATCTCCTGCTCAAAGTCTATGCATTGCTGTATAGCGGGCGAGTTTATTTCCTTTATCAAATAATAAGCGTGTAACGGGTGGAACAGCCGCGATATGCCTTCGCTTCCTTGCCCTGATTGGGGGCATTCAAGCAGCAATTTCACTCTCTTCTTCTCGCACCACTCCTTGATTGTCATACTCTCTATGTGGTTCTTGTTGTAATCCTTATCCCGCCCGAGATGCGCCGTGCTCTTCGTGGTGAAGTGGCTTAATAGATAAAAAGCGGCGACCGCGGCGTTGAACTCCTTTTGCCTTTCTATGTATGCGCGGTTCGCGTCCGCCGCAGGGTCGTTGGAATAATCGTTGCCTAGTATGCCGGTCCACAGCGGATTCTTTGATGCTATCATGTAAATCGCGGTTGCAATGTATGCGTCTATTTCGCCCGCCTCCAAGGCGTATTTTTGCGATTCCGAATCCCGCCAGATATCAAACAAGCGCTCATGCCTGAGTCTCTGGTGGGTGCGGCTTTCTATCTGGTCACCGAGTGCTCCGAGAGTCCCCTCGACTTGTATGTCTATCTGCTCTTTGGTGAGATTTTTGTACCGTTCGTCCTTTGTTATGGAATTTCTGATTCTGGTCTCTTCCTTCTGTATTTCTTCGCGATGGATGTCATTCAGGGCTTTCCGGAATGGTACGGTTTGCCTCAGTTCTTGTTCCACTCGCGTGTTGGGAAGGCTATCTATTATCCACTGCTTGGGAACGTCAGCTGCCTTGTCGCCTTTTTTGATCATTGCGTCTATCCACTCTCCGAAGGGCTGGCCGGTGGGAGCGACTACTTGATACGTGAAGCCGAACGGCCTAAGCTCGCGTTCATGAAAAGAGAGCCACTGGCTGTTGGATAAGTGGAAGTTGACATAGATGAAACCCAAATCTGCAGCGCCGCGCATTGTTCTGCATAATCGCTCGTGGCTCTGCTCCCAACGAATGCGTTCAGCGCTTTCGAACATGACAATCTCGCCTATCTCGCCGTGCAGGCCGAGTTGCATGCCTAACTTCTTTTTAACGCGCTCAACATATTCCTTTAGCCCGGGCTCCAGGAATTCCAGTACCGTATCCAAATCGACTTGATTAAACTGGACGCCGAGCGTTGCGCCAAAGGCGCCGGCTTTCGTGCCTATTCCGAGCAGGCTTGGGTCCTTGCCAATGTTCCACCAGCCGGAAGAAATGCCGACCTTGTACGTCATTTGCCTATCCCGATTTTGCTTTTGATGTGATTCACTATGGGCATGAAGCGCTCCTTTGCCATGCCGCGGACGTGAATCTTGCCTATGCGCTCGTCGAAATCTTTTTCGTATGGGCGGCTCTTCAGAACGTCGAAAGACAATCCGGCGCTTGCCAACGTTTCGTTCACGTTCCCGAACATTTCGAGTATCTTTCCAGTCGCCCCTTTCCTTTTCTCTCCGTGCCCTTCCTCTTCGTGCTCGGAGTGGCTGCTCTTGCCTATGCCAAGCAGTTTGTCCACGTAGTCGTCAAACTCCTTTTCCTGCGCCGCCATTTCCAGCAATTTCACAAGTAGCACGTTCTGGCTCATGAAGATGCCGTGTACGTAGAAGTCGGCGTCCTCAAACTCTTCGCCGGAAGCGAATCGCCCGTTGGTCTTTGACATCTGAAGGATGAAGAAGTTGTAGTACGATTTGCGCGGCACCATGAGGTCGGCATTTGTGTCCGTTATTTCTTTTATCCGCTCGTCCACCCACGTTTTTGTCAGCCATGGGAATTTTCTAATGAGTCCGTATTCCTTGCCGAATATGAGAGTTTCCCGCGTCCATTTGTCGTCCGGTTTTATGTCGCCCTCCATCTGTTCAGTTGCCAGCCGCTCCGATCCTGCTGCACGGTAAAATTCGGTGGCCGTGTAAAATCTCCACGCCCAGATTTTCACGTCGTTGTGCGCGAACGCCTGTGAGTGGCTGTAAAAATATATGTCCCGGTCGTAGGCGTGCGGGTTGGTGTCCAGCCCTTCGGCAAGCATCTTATGCCTTCTTATCAGCGGCTTGACCCAGTCCCGATAATTGTTGATGGAGGCGTCCCTGCTCGCGACGAGCTCGCGGATTTTTCTGTAGCGCGATTTAAGCTCAGGCTCAAACAGTTTTTTCCATTCCTGAAACAGGCGATTTTTCGACGATAGCACGACCGCTTCTGCTCGTGAAACGTCCAGCGTTTCGCACAGTTTCTCGACGTCCGTTTCTTCATCCATGCGCATGAAGTCCGTTATCAGCGTGGGCCATCTGCTCACGATATTGCGCATGGCGATGCCCTCGCCGGTGTGCGCGTCCACCTGGTCGATAAATATGGAGCGGAGCGCGTGTCCATCCACTTTCTTGGCGTCTTTGGTCCAGGCTTTCTCTTCGTCTTCTTCGTCCTTGTTGAAGGCGAGCCCGAAATAATCCAGAAACTCGCGATACTTGCGCTCGTCGTGTTTCAGCAGTTCAAGGTCGGCTATTGACTGAGAAACGGACTGCAGGCCGGCCTTTATCTTGCCTTCTATCTCCTCTTTCTGCTGGAGAGTTATGTGATAATACTGGGCGTAGGCGGGCGTGACTTCTATCGTCTCGGACATTTTTTTCACGCCATTGTATTCCCATTTTCTCAGTTGGATGAGAAGCCCCATCCACAGCCCGGCGAGCATGCCCGGCGGAGTAGTGGGGTTTATTTTTGTGTACATCTCGAACGGTTGGACGCAGAGCGCTTTGCCAAGCCACTTGCCCTTTGGTCCGAACCAGTAGTCAAGAAGTTTTCCGTCCCGATTGTCCGGGAACCTGCCCTGCGCCGCTCCGGTATACGGATTCCTCTGCATGAGGAGCTTGTCGGCAAGAATATAGTCTTGTTTTTTCGGTAGGGGCATTCTATTATTATGGCGCGGCTTGCTATAAATGGCTTACGTCAGGAGCAGCCACACGCCGAGAAAGCCGAGGACAAGCCCGATGAAGATGCCCAGTTTGGTCATGCCCTCTTTCTGGTAATCCGTGACGTCGGGAAAGCCCATCACAAGGAACGCGCCCACTGCGGTAAGAAAGATGCCGGCTATCTTTTTGAGCAGGAAGCCGACGGTGAGCTTTGACATCACAATCCAGCCGCCTATGGCCATGCACAATATCCCGCCTAGCAGGAATATCAGCAGGTTCTTATCCTTGAGTCTCTGCTCAATGCTGAAATAGACGCACATGAAACCGAATGCCAGCAGCACGGCAGCGACGATGAATTCCAGTACCATATGCAATTTATATAGCGGGAGTTATAATAAATATTGGTTGTTATGGTCTGGGCAAGGACAAGGCTTCTTATATGGGACTACATATTCGAGCCCGTCAAGCGGATAAAGATAAATTACGTGGGGCCATCGCCTGAAACGTACTACAAGAAGACAAATGAGCTGATAAGAACGGTTTTCAATGTGCCCGACGCTTATGTGCAGGAAAAGGAGTACTCATGGGAGAAGGGCGAGGAGGCGGAGAAATTCGAGATAGCGTGGGAAGTGAACAAGCTTCTGGACACGTTCAGTTACATCACCATAGAGATAAGCCTGAAGGGCTTCGTTTCCAACGGGCAAGGCAAGGCGAACATAGTAATGAGGCCGCGGCTGATTACGGAGTATCCGCAGGACACGGTCTGGCAGAACAGTATAGTGTACGAAATGATTAGGCGCTTCTGGCACAAGATTTTCTATCACCAGCGTAGGATGGAATTCCTCAACATGGGCAAGGAGCTTGTCGTCACGTTTGAAAACAGCCTGAAGAGCCACGGCGAGGCGTTGCGCGAAGGCAAGGTGGTGGAATGAGTCCGGAACTTAGGGTAGAGGATGACATAGCCCAGCCTTCTGATTCGCTTAAGATAAAATTCAAGGGAAAAAATCCTTTTTCTGTGTGCGAGAAGTTTATGGAGACGCTGCGGGATATTATGAAAGTTTCCTCGAAGGACGTGGTGGAGACGGATATAAGGTGGGACATAACGAGCGACCCGCGCACGTTTTACGGCATGTGGGCGGGCCGCCGCAAGGAGGATAGGTGGACGATAACGACGCTGCGCCTTATCGCGCAGGGTTCCCAGAGTAGCAAAGACTTAACGGGCGAGATAACCATAAACGTCAAGGGTACCATAAGGACGGCATACGAATACACGAATTTCATCCAGAAAAGCTTCTGGTGGCTTTTCAATTTCGCGTTCTATTACGCCGTGCGGCGGAGGTACTTTGATTTCGCGCGGGATAACCTTTATGAGGTGCGCGAGAAAATATTAAGACAGTTGCAGATATATCGAGAGGAATAAAATGGGAATATTTGATAGCATAAAAGCCAGGATAATGGGGCGGCGCGACGAGGAAGACCTGGACGACATAAAATCCTACGTCGCCGGCGATGGATACGACGAGAAGTTTCGTTCCATGTCGCGACCCGAGCCGGAGGCGTCGCCAAAGCCGTGGGAGAGGGCTCCCATGTATCAACCCGAATCGGAAGAAACGGGAACGGTGCTTGTACCACCGCCTGTTCCGATACGAGACGAATCGCGCAACTACGAGATACTGGAACGGCTCAAGTTCATTGAATCGCAATTGTCGGCAATCCGCAGCCAGACTGAAACGATTAACGAACGCTTGAAGAACATGGAGATGCGGACGGGACGGTACTAGCCGAGAAGTTCGCCGATTTCCGCAATAAGGTGATCGTTTTCTTCGGGCGTGCCGACCGTAATCCTGATGCAGTCAACCAGCCTTTCGTCACTGAAATATCGTACCAGTATATTATTTTTAGCCAACCCATGATATAGCATTTCCGCCATTTCAGGCGATTCGGTTTTTGCCAGAACGAAATTGGCATGGGACGGCCGCACGGAAAATCCAACGTTCTCAAGGCTGCCACGAAGGCGGTTTCTCTCGGATTTGATAAGTCTTATCATCCCGTCATAATATTCTATGGATTCCGGTTCAAGCGCTGCCAAGCCGACGGCGTAGGTGGCAGCATTAATGTTATATGGCAATCTTATGGCGTCAATCTGGGAAATCACGGACGGATGACCCAGTCCGTACCCGAGCCTCATTCCGGCAAGCGCGAACGCTTTGGAAAATGTTTTGGTGACTATCAGGTTCGGGCAATCTTCCAGCAGTTTCAGCGAGTTTCCTTCTGCAAAATCGGCATATGCCTCGTCCTCAACGATTATATTCGGGAACAGTTCCTCGCAGAGCCGCCTTACATCGTCAATGGGCGTGAGCGTCCCGCTCGGAGTGTGGGGGTTTGAAAAGAAAACAAGTTTCGGCCTCTCCGCAGACACTCTGTCAACGGGAAGCGTGTAATCATCCGGAAGGTCTATTATGCGGGGCGACGCGCCGGTCAGTTGTTCATAGACTGGCCACATGGAATAGTCCGGTTTCATGTACGCCAGTTTATCGCCCTTGTCCAGGAAAACCAATGCCACGTTTTGCAGAACCTCATCGGAGCCGTTTCCGAAAGTTATCTGTTCAGGGGCTAATCCCAGATGAGCAGCAAGTCTCCCTTTCAGTTCCTTGTGGTCACCGGGAGGATACCTGTTCAGAAATCCCGGTTCATTGAATTTGTTGCCAACCGCCCTTACTGAAGGAGGGGGCGGGTATGGGGATTCATTCTGATTAAGCTTCGCCCATTCGGCGTAAGATATAATCTGCGCACCGCCGACATAAGGTTTCAGTCCTCTTATATTTGACCTTACAAGACGCAGAACTTGTGCTACGTTTCCTATGGGCAATATACCACCTATACTGACTGCATATTCCCTCTGCTATATTTAAATGTCTGGGCGGCAAAGGCTTCGTAAAGCGGGGATAGCCAAGCGGCCAAAGGCACGGGACTTAAGAACAGGCAGATAGCTGCTTGATTTTGGCGAAACGCCAATCGTAAGAAATCCCGGGACTTAGTGTCTTCGCAGGTTCAAATCCTGCTCCCCGCATCAATGAGAGGAGAAAGAGTATTCGCCTACCATGAATGCGGATTGGTGTATAAAGAAAAACGGCTGGCAGAAAGATGCGAAAAATGGTGCAAGGAGCATCGCAGTTGCAATATTTTTGCTTTGTGGGAATGCATTTAAAAATCCACTGCTTAAAAGCAGTGGATTTGCATATCTAATTCCAGAGAATTCGATATTTAAACATTCCCATAAAGTAGAAAGAGCGACAATTATGGTAATCATAGACGCGAAGGATGCGGTTCTGGGAAGGCTTTGCACTCACGTGGCGAAGAGTCTTATCAGAGGTGAAGACGTGGTCGTGCTCAACGCCGAGAAAGTCATAGTCACAGGAGCGAAGAAATTCACGACCGAGACGTATCTTGCGAAGAGGGAGATAGGAGGCTTCAACAAGGGCCCATATTTTCCCCGTTCTCCTGATGGCATAGTGAGGCGCACCATACGCGGGATGATGCCTTACAAAACCAAAAAAGGCAGGGATGCCATGAAGAAGTTATACGTGGCTATCGGCGTGCCTGCGAAATATGCCGGCAAGGAAACGGTAAAAGCAGGTCAGAAGGACATAAAGTCGCGGTTTGTTTACATTGGAAACATAGCAACGTCTATAGGGTGGAGAAAGTGACGCGAAGTATGGTAATAAATAATATGGGATACGCACTTGATGGAAACCGACGCGACGGAAGGCGAAGCCGTCATACAGAATCGTGCGTCATACAGCATCAAGGGGTATGGTGAAGAAAGTGACAGGAAAGAAGAAGACGATGATAGCTATAGGCAAGCGCAAGCGTGCCGTTGCCAGAGCGGTGATAAGTGAAGGCAAGGGCACGGTGCGCGTTAATTCCGTTCTCCTGTCGAACATACAACCGAGATACAAGAGGATGAGGATGGAAGAGCCGATAATACTCGCAGGTCCCGCTGCAAGCACGGTTGACATAGACGTTTCCGTAAACGGCGGTGGCGTATGGGGGCAGGGTAATGCGGCGCGCACCGCGATAAGCAACGCGCTAGTTCTGTGGACGAAGGACAAGGCGTTGAAGGAGATTTATACTGCTTACGACCGTTCTCTGCTCGTTTCGGACGCGCGCCGGACAGAGCCTCACAAGCCATCGCGCTCAAAGGACGGGCCGCGCGCTTCAAAGCAGCAGAGCAAGCGATAACTTCGCGCGACTCTTTTTACAGGGAGAAGCCAATTTCTTTTCTTATCGTTTCCTTTATTTCTTCGGCTCGTCTTGGATTGAGAGAGACATGAAGACCATAGGAAGTCGGTTTCTTGATTATGAACCCTTCCCGTACCAAATCTTCGGCGATGTTCGCAGCGTTTTTCATACCCGCTTTTCCAAGAGATTGGGATTTGAACTGACGAAGCATGTTTTCCCATGCAGTATGGCTTTCGCCCCATTTTCTTTTTCGCGCCAGCGCGAATAATATTTTTGCGCGAATCAGGTCACTATCCATAATTTTACATGAATGTAAAGTTTTAAATAATCATTGATTCATATGATAATAATAATAAAAACTTAGACGGATGGAGATTGTTCGATATGGAAAAATCAATGCTGCTGGAAGTCATAGGCGATACGCCAATGAATAGAGTGATAGACTTCCTCATAGAAGGAATGGGAATAAACTACACCAAGAGTGACATAGCCGAGGGTGCGGGCATATCCAGACCAACGCTGTATAAGATATTTTCTTCGCTTGAAAAGCAGGGTGTAATAAAGATGGCGGGAACGGCAGGGCGGATAAGCCTCTACACTCTGAACACAGAGAGCGCGAAGATAAAGGCTCTGATTGGACTGGAAGAGATACTGCTGAAGGAGTCTTTTCCTGCTCGGAAGATAGCGATACGGGTGTGACAACGTTTTATATCACGCAGTAATCGCCTTTTTAAGAATAACGATTAACAGTATAGGTTGAGATAACTATGATAATTCCCGTAAGATGCATGACGTGCGGAAAGCCGGTTGGAGGCTTGTGGGAGAAGCTCAAAGCCCGCAAAGGCGAGGACGCCGGTAAAGTTCTGGATGATTTAGGCGCTGAACGATATTGTTGCAGGGCGACGCTTATGACGCACGTGGACACGCTCAAGGACGTGGCGAGATTCCGCACATGATGCACCAGTTCTTTCTTGAAAATCCGCTTATTCTAGAGAAAGAGGCAGACCTTGCCGACGTGAAAGAGGGGGACGTGGTTCTGGAAATAGGCGCGGGAACCGGCAATTTAACGCGCACGCTTGCCGAGCGGGCGAAAGTTATAGCCGTGGAGAAGGACGGGCGGTTCATAGAAGAGCTGAAGGAAATAGACAACGCCGAAGTCGTCCACGCGGACGCGCTTGAATTTCTGAAGAAAAACCATAATTTCAATAAAGTCGTTTCCAATATCCCTTATTATATATCCCAGCCGATACTTCTGGCGTTGCTCAAGCATCGCTGGGAGGCGTGCGTTTTGCTCGTGCAAAAAGAGTTCGCTGAAAAGTGCCTGGGCAACGGGAAGCTTGGTCTGATTGTCAGGGAGTGCTGCGATGCAAAAATACTCGGTTACGTGCCGGAGAACGAATTCACGCCCAAAGGCATAGATTCGGCGCTGCTTGTGCTGCGTCAGCGCAATCTCATGGACGGGAAGTTCTGGTCATTTCTTTGCCGCGCGTTCATAATAAAGAACAAGAACGCCTCGAAGCTGGAAGGATGCCCGTTGAAACTGGCGGCTAAAAAGATTCACCAACTGACGCTGGAGGAATTGAAGGGAATTTACGGCGCGAATAAGGTTAAATCTTTTGCGAATAAATAATTTTATGGCATATTCTGTCGTGGAAAAACAAGAATTGAGGCTTGCCATCCCGTTGCAGGAATTGTGGATGGATGCCATCATTAATCCGAGACTTCCCGAAAGTTATGCGAGGGGAATGCAATATACAGATAGGTATCATCCGGAAGATAGGGACGGGTATCCTTTATCGGAGAAGCACACGGGGGCTTTTCCTGTTATTCGCATTGATAACGATGTTTCTGGTTATGCCGAAAGAGCACGAGCGGGAATGACGGAGACCACGACGGGCGCATATTCGCAGAACGCCGTCTATATGCCTGCAATGCACACGCAGGACGCGTATTTGCAGGAAGCTATCAACGAGATAGCGCGATCGGTAAAAGAAGAAGACGCGCTTGGCGTGGAGCGGGAAGACGGCGGCGAAATACCGTTCGTTATATATTCTGAAACAAACCCGCTTGGCGTCACGGGCTTTGACGAGGATGGGAATCCAGTCATGATGGGTGTAAGCAGTAGCGTTTTGCGTTCTTACGGTAAGTTTGAGAGGGTGGTGCGCCACGAGATGGAGCACGCCGACGCGGCCGCGCTTATCAGATATGCGGATGTGCCTGATTACGTGGCGAGGGTGTTAATTGAAGGATACGCCGAATACAGGATGATGAGGAACCATCCCGAGCATGCCCGAGAGATTTTATCGGACACTCCTTATGGGAAGGAAATTGCTCTGGCGCAGCAGATAGAACATTCTTACGTTTCTAAAGACGGTATGCATGGTTATCGCGCATTTATGGAAGACGTCATGGAGCATGAATCCATGGCTTACGCGCTTGCCCAATTGGAGAGAAGCATAAACGACCTGCAGGGAAGAGTAAACGAGAACAGGAACTGATTATTATTCAGGGGCGTCTGAATACAGCAAATAGTCGAAGGCTCTGCGTATTGCGGTATGGATTATGTCGTTGGCGGAAGAATCACCGTTGCCATACATCTGAATGCAATTGAGGGAACCCGGATAATTGGCAAACTCGTGGAGTATGACAACGCATACCGTTTCCATACGCCCGTCGCCTTCCTTGGAAAGCCGATATACCCACGCTCCCGGCGGCGGGCCCGGCAGAATAGCGTCGCGGAGATGCGTGGCGTAAATTTCTCCCCGCTGAAGCTCTTCCACGAAAGACTGTGAAAATGCGTATTTGATTGGAAGCTGCATTTTTTATTCACTTCCCGAATCTATTAAAAGGCAGGATTTTTCACACACTCTTAATCTTTCGCGGTATTTACTATCATGCTTGCGGAAAAATACGAGCCATTGACGATAGACGGGATGATAGCGAATCGTGAGCAGGCTCGTTCGATACGCGACTACATAAAAAACTGGAAAAAAGGACAGTGCCTGATGGTGCATGGGCCGCCTGGATGCGGGAAGACGCTGGCCGTGCGCTTCGCCGCCCGTGCCGCAGGCGTCGAACTCGTAGAAAGCTATGCTTCGGATGACAGAAGCGTTGATGGAATCCAAAGCGTGCTCCGGGCATCGTTGCAGCAAAGCCTCGTGCAACGGGGGAAGGCAATATCGATAGAGGACGCGGAGATGCTGGATTCGGCGAAGGCACTGAGTGAAGTAACAGCAAAAAGCTCCGCTCCGGTGATAATCGTGACGGGCGATGCTTACTCGCGGAAGTTGCAGGGTATAAGAAAGGCATGTACGCTTCTGGCGTTCCAGAAAGCGCGTTCGGACAGCATCGCTCGTTTTCTGGCGCGCGTACGCGACGAAGAGAAGCTGACATGCAGTGACGATGATATAATTAGGATATCGCGTTCGGCGGGCGGCGACGTCCGCGCGGCGCTGAACGACCTCCAAGCAAGGGGCGACGTTCGCGACAGCACGGAAGACATATTCAACACGCTGAAGATAATATTCAAGACGCAGAGCATCGAGAACGTGCAGATGGCGCTGAGAAACTCCTCGAAGAGCGTGGACGACGTATTGCTATGGCTGGAATATAACATAGCGGAAGAATACGAAAAACCTGACGAGATAGCGCGCGCCTACGACTGGCTGTCAAAGGCGGACATGACGGCGTCGCGGATAATGCGGCGGCAGGCATGGGCGCTGATGAAGTACAAAAACCTGGCGGTCGCGGGCGTTGCGCTTTCAAAAAAAGAGATGTACAAGAAGTTCGCGCGCTACTCTTTTCCGAGCCTGCAGCGCGCGAAGCAGGGCTTCCCGTTGCTTTCGCGGATGATGCACGTTTCCGAGCGGAGGCTGCGTGAATACTCTTCGCTGCTCAGGGCGATGAGGAAGAAGCGTATGCTGGACGAATGCCTAATGGAAGAGGCGGACGCGCTACTTGGATGACGAATGCGGGAAGGTTGTTAAAATATAACAGTTGGGTATACGAGGAATTCGTAGAATTTCTCGTCATAAAGCCGAAGGCGAACCGCCAAAAATCGAACCGTGCCCAACGAGTCCTTTCCTTCGCTTTCCTAACGCCCGCCACTTTAGTGGCGGGGTAGTTCACAACGCTCCCCGCAATGACGCAACTACA
>DATDXW010000036.1:0-5244 GCA_035289125.1 archaeon
GGCGTAGCGGAGTGCAACGGAGCGGAGGCTTAATCGCTGTTATATTCCCCTGAATACTTGGAAGGGTTGAGTTTTAGTGCAACGTCACAAAGTGAAAACTCAAAGTTGTCGGCACTAGAGTAAAAAATGGGGGTCGGCGAGAGGCACAAAAATTTAGAGATAAATTTATAAAGAATTTAATGTATTGTAAAATTATGATTCCTGTAATCAATATTAAAGATAAAATTAAAGAAATTGATGGAAGACCGTATTATCCAATAGATGTAGCAAAGGTCAATGGTCAAGTTGTTAGAATGGCGTTAGTTAGAGGAGATTATCATTGGCATCAACATACAAATGAAGATGAATTATTTTATGTAATTAGAGGAAGAATGACTATTCAAATGAAACCTCCTTATTCAAATATAACCTTAGGTGAAGGTGAAATGGCAGTAATCCCTAAAGGAGCTGAACATTGTCCTACAAGTAAAGAAGACACTTATATTCTAATGTTTGAACCGTATGCACTTCAAAGTAAGGGAGATAAAAAAGATAATAGAGCGAGCCGACCCCCTAATAATAAATAGTGCCGACAATTGAATATAACTAGTGATTTTATCTAATTTTGTTCGCTTTTTGCCCCCTGCTGGGGTGTTATGTATAATTCCAGCGTGTCCAGAGGACTTTTCACGTTCTTTATCAGAGCTGTCGATACCCGTGTGTAAAGCTGCGTCGTCTTTATGTCCGCATGTCCCAGCAAACGCTGGATTATGCGCAAATCCGTGCCTTGTTCCAGTAGGTGCGTTGCATAAGAGTGGCGCAGTGTATGCGGATGAATACATTTCCTTATGTCTGCCTTCTTTGACGCACTCTTTACTATCTGCTGGATTGTTCGTGAATGAAGTTTTCCGCCTCTCTCGGAGCGGAAGACAAAAGGAAAATTGTCTTGGGTGAGAAATAACTGCAATTCCTCAGATATAGAGCAAGGAAGAGAAACCATTCGGTCCTTCATGCCTTTGCCCTGTCTGACAAGCACAGAGGTATGGAATTACCTCCTATTCATAGGGTTTCTACGGAACCGTTTAACTGACGTTTCCCTGCATAATTGCCTTTTGTCTCACTGCTCGTCCTTGTGATATAAATCCAGAAATACTATCTCGTCTTTCTCTGCGAAATAGATATATGACAATCTGTAGGAACCGGCATATACCTCCCTCGTGCCTTTTCTGGAATACATCATTGGTTTCCCGACATCGGGATTTCCGATTATTTTCATAATCAGCTTCTTTACTCGCAATTTTTGCGGCGAGTCTTTCATCTTTTCAATTATTTTCTGGAATTCTGCGCTGTAAGAAATCGTCACCATTTCTTTAATTCCCTGACAAATCCATTCTTTTCTTTTTTCACGAACAGACCCTTCTCGTATTTCCGCAGTGCGTCTTCGGTTCTTTTGGCGAAGATTAAGTCTTCTCTAAAATTCTTGGCATCGCAGGCTTTTCTAAGAATCATCCTGTCGCCGTCTTTAATTATGAGCATTTTCTCCCCTTCTTTCATGTCCTGCCGCATTTCGGCCGGTATCACTATCTGCCCTTTGGAACTCATTTTGGTCATTGCCACGTCCATTTTATCACAGTAAGATTAATCTTACCAACCATTTAAAGCTATTTCGCCCCCCGTCAGCATAATCGTCACCCGTACTTCTTCCTGCAAATCCCGCAGAGCTTAGAGCCTCTGGTGTAAATAACGTAGCCGGTGAAGCCCGAACCGCACCGGTGGGTGCCCAGTTCCTTCATGGAATCATCTCAGGAATTCATAGCCGCACAGACCGCAGAATTTAACTGCTTTGACTTGTAATATGGCGCCCCTGAAACCGTTGCCGCAATTATGCTTTGTTTTCACGTTTCATCACCATACCCCGCATCCTTTGATGCGTCGTATCCCAATACCCCTCGCTTCGCAAGTGCATGTCCCATATTATTCGCCGCTTTCACGCCTCATCACCCGAAACGAGCACGATTTTCCTGTGCTCGCGCACGCTCGGCCTCGTTAAAAACCAGAGCGAATCTTCATTTAGCTGGGCCACGGGAACTTTCACAACGTCCATGTCTTTCACCTCGTTGGATGCTTTCTTTTTAGGCTATATACCGCTTAGCCAAGGTCGGAGAAAGTGAAAAGTGCTGACGTTACTGGCAAGGAACTTCGCTTTTGAATAATCACTTCCAAAGAATAGAAAACGTTATTAAAGGATATGTAAATAGTTATCATTCTGCTACAACCTGTTGTGGTTGGAAGCCTGTCAGATACAACATATTGGTGCAAGCATGAGATGCCCTTTTTGCGGTCACGAGGAGACGAAAGTCACGGACAAACGTGACGCCGAGTCGTTAACGCGCAGGAGAAGGGAATGTGGAAAGTGCGAGAAGAGGTTCACGACGTACGAGAAGCCGGAAATCAGCATGACGGTAATAAAGAAAGATGGCTCCCGCGAGCCTTACAACCGTGAAAAGCTGAGAGTCGGCATGCTGAAATCATGCGAGAAGCGGACGATACCGCTGGAAACCATAGCAGAGGCGGTCTCGGAGATAGAATCGCGCCTGCTTAGGATGAACTCCACGGAAATAGAAAGCAATGCCATAGGAGAGCTTGTGCTCAAGAAGCTTTTGAAGCTGGACAAGGTGGCTTACCTCCGCTTTGCGTCCGTGCACAGGAGCTTTGAGGACGTTGCGCAGTTCGAGAAGGAGGTAAGGCTTATCAAGGCAAGGTGATGGATATGGTGCACAAAATATTGAAGAGAGACGGGACGACAGTAAATTTCGAAAGGGACAAGATAAGCAACGCGATATTCAAGGCAGCGCAGTCCGTGGGCGGCACGGACAGGGAGGAAGCGGAAAAGCTGTCGTCGCAGGTCGTTTCCACGATAGAAGAGAGGTTCATCGGCAAGATACCGAGCGTGGAGGAGATACAGGACATAGTCGAAGAGGTTCTGATAAAGTCGGGGCATGACCAGACAGCCAAGGCTTACATACTCTATCGGGCAAAGCGCGCCGAATTGCGCGCTCACGCCAAGAAAGTTCCGGCGCACGTGCGCCAGCTCGTGGAGGAGTCGCGGAGATATTTACGCAACCCGCTTTCTGAGTTTGTCTATTTCCGCACATATTCACGCTGGGTGGATGACGAAGGCAGAAGAGAGACATGGATAGAGACAGTGGACAGGTACATGCAGTTCATGAAGGAAAATTTGGGCACCAAGCTTCGCGAAGACGAGTACAGTGAGATAAGGGAAAGCATACGCAATCAGGACATAATGCCGTCTATGCGGTTGATGTGGAGTGCAGGCGCTGCCGCACGGACAAGTAACGTGTGCGGCTATAACTGCTCCTACATAGCGCCATTGCAACTTGAGGACTTTGCGGAAATAATGTACCTCTCGATGTGCGGCGCGGGTGTCGGTTTTTCCGTCGAGAGCCAGACGGCACAACTATTGCCGATAATCGCGCGGCAAACCGGGCAGAAGTTGCCTGAGCATGTCATAGGCGACAACAAGGAGGGATGGTGCGACGCGCTGACGCTCGGGCTGAAGACGTGGTATTCCGGGAAGGACATAATATTCGACTATTCCCGCATAAGGCCGGCAGGCGCGAAGCTCAAGACGATGGGCGGGCGAAGCTCCGGTCCGGAGCCGCTGCACAATCTGCTGGATTTCGCGCGCGCTAAAATACTGGCGTCGCAGGGCCGCCGCCTGAGTAACATAGACATACACGACATAATATGCAAAATAGGCGAAGTCGTGGTGATGGGCGGGGTTCGTAGAACGGCACTTATCTCGCTGTCGGACCTGAATGACGAGCAGATGCGGAATGCCAAACAGGGGTATTTTTACATGACTCAACCGCAAAGGACAATGGCGAACAATTCAGCGGTTTATGTGAGCAAGCCGCCTTCTACCGTGTTCATGGAAGAGTGGCTTTCTCTTGCGAAGAGTGGGACAGGTGAAAGAGGAATATTCAATCGCGGCGGGTTGCGAAAGCAGCTGCCGGAGAGGCGGTGGAGAATGTTCAGAGAATGTTACGACTCATCAGGAACAAATCCTTGCGGGGAAATAATATTGAGAAGCAAAGAATTCTGCAACCTCACGGAAGTGGTGTGCCGGGCGGAAGACAACGAAGACACGCTGATGAGAAAGATGAGACTGGCGACGATACTCGGCACTTATCAGTCTACGCTTACGAAGTTCCCCTACCTCTCGGACGAATGGAGAAAGAACTGCGAAGAAGAACGACTCTTGGGCGTTTCATTGACGGGGCAATGGGACTGCAAGACAGTGCGAAACAGCGAGACTCTGCGCAGGCTTAAAGAAGTGGCAGTAGAAACCAATCGGCTTTACGCTCGCAGGTTCGGCATAAATGAATCCGCGTCAATAACGTGTGTCAAGCCGTCCGGCACAGTGTCGCAGCTAGTTGACTCATCGTCTGGCATGCATCCGCGCCACGCCAAATATTACATAAGAAGAATACGCATAGCCGCGCACGACCCGCTGTTCAAGATGCTCCGCGACCAGAAGTTCCCGTACCACCCGGAAGTCGGGCAGACCATGGACTCTGCTACGACGTTTGTGTTTGAATTTCCCGTCAAAGCTCCAGAAGGCGCAGTCGTGAAAGACGACCTGACGGCGCTGGACCAGCTTGAATACTGGAAGATGGTGAAGGAGAACTATACGGAACACAACCCGTCAGTGACCATTTCCATCGGAGAAGACGAGTGGCTTTCGGCTGCGGAATGGCTTTACAATCACTGGGATATGATAGGCGGGCTATCTTTCTTGCCGCGGGAGAGCCACGTCTACAAGCTTGCGCCGTATGAAGAAATAGCGAAAGAGCAGTACGAACAGATGTGCATGGCGATGCCGGAAGCGGACTTTGCGAACATCGTGCTTTACGAAAGCGAGGATGCAACGCAAGGCGCGAAGGAAGCTGCATGCGTCGGCGGCGTGTGCGAGTTCATGCCGGATGGCGCGACGCCGATTGTCGTGGAGACTGTGACCGTGTCAAACAAAGGATGAAAGGTGCGAAGCATGTATGAGATAAGCGAGACAGCGAAGATTGTAGTGGTGAAGAACCGAGATTCATAAAGCCTTGGCGGGAATGACTGTTATTTCTTTTATTGCGTTGTTTCTTCATAACCCGCGCACCGAAAGCGACGCAAGAGATAATGGCAGGTTGTAGTCACTCTAATCAAATGATAACTAAGTAAAACTAAAAAACGAAC
>DATDXW010000037.1:0-2952 GCA_035289125.1 archaeon
AAAGGTGACATGATATGAATAAAAACATCTACACGAATATACATTATTGCGGAGACGGCTTCAAGGGCCGCTTTGTTGAGGCGCGTGGGGTGAAATTCTGCGGCTTCTGCGGCACGGAGAGACGGTTATGAATTATCTTGGCGGGGTAAAGGTCACGAGAACGTTTTTGAAGAGCGCCGCGCCGGGCATACCGTTAGCGGCAATTTCGTGGTATTTTACCCGGGACTCGCCGAATAGCTATATATCCAGCATCGCGCCCCAGCTTATTCTGGCAGCCTATGCCGGCAAAGCTTCTATTGACACGTATAGGCAGATGAAGGGCAGGAAACTGACATGGCGCGAAGCCGTGACGGCTTATGCGACGGGAGCCTTTCTTGGCGCGGCTGCTTACGAATGCGTGGAAATGGCGAACAGGATTCCCGTTTTGAATGAAATGCTGCCTGACGGCATGCAGGGCGGGTTCCCGTCGCAAGGCAGGTTTTTGGATATTCCTGCCACTGCCGCGATAGACACGGCCGTTCTATGCGCGACACCGAAAATCAGAAATGCCGCAAGAGCCGTGAAAAGCATCGTTAAACGCGGCAGAAACCGCGGCAAAACATAGTAATTTTTATACCACTCTTTAGTAGCGAAATCTTTATATACTGCCCATAGGATAGTAATGTAACTGAATGGTGACAACAATGGTAAACATGATACGGAAAGGGAAAGGCGTCATGACAGAACCGCCTTATCCTATAACGATTCTTGGCACTGCGATAGCTCCGGCTTCTCCTATAACCTACAAGGAAAAAGCCGTAGATGCGGCAAGGCGCAACGGATACGAGATGAGCCCGGCAGATGCCAGAACGCTTGCAGAAATACTGGGTGACAAAAGAGTGCCATACCCGTTCACAGACGAGTTCACTTATAAACTTATTAACATTGCCAACAAGGCGGGCTACACTGTAACGGCGGAAGATGCCTACAAAATCAGCGAAAAAGCCGGCATTCCCGCCGTGGCGTGCACGGACTTTGATACCCGCAGAATTTCAATAGACGCTGGCATTCCGCGGAATGAAGCCGAGGCGAGGGCAATACTCTATCATGAAATCGCAGGTCATGCACTGCCGCGAAACGCTAATGAAAAGAAAGCGCAGGCGCTCGCTGCGATGACTGCAAAAGAGATGGGGGACGTGCTGGCGCTTCATTATGTGAACATGCACAGCATGAATCTCGGATTTCCAGAGCTTGTGAAGGAATGGAGAAATTGATGGTGATATTATGAATACCGCGCTCGTGACGGGAAAAGATTATAGTATAACCAATCTTCCCAAATTTTGGAGGGAAATAGCGGAGATACTTGACGGCGAGAAGCGCCTTGCGATACTTGACTTCCCGGAGGGCGGCTCGCTTGTCAATCCAGACCCGGTGATACCTTTCGGCATATATCCGAGAACGCCGCGCCCCCAACAGCACGAACCGGCGCATCCGGCGCCGCCCGGAAGCGGGCAGCCCGGCGGACAACCGGGAGGGCAGATAGGCGGGCACGTTACTGTTGACCAGTTTGACCCCATTGAAGGCACAGTGTATCACGAAAAACGGGGGCAGCCGTTTTTCCCTGATATTGTGAGACATATGTGGGAAGGAGCAATACCAAATATCGGCTTTGAGAAGCCTCCGGAATGGAAGATTGGAATTGACTATGGCACGCCTCCTAAATGGGCAACAGGGGGCGGCGAAGGCTGCGATGATGGTTATTACAAAGGCATGGCAGCTGCACTGCTCTATGCACTGAACAAAGAGAACATGATGAGGGCAATAACGGATTTCATCCGAGATGCATACCCGCATCTGAGAGACAGACCCGATGCCATGGCCGCATACGCCCGGTCAATGATAGCGAGCCTGCCTATTACGCAGAGAGACCTCGCCGAAGAATTCGGGATGTTTGGAAAGAAAGGTTACAAGGGCGGTAGAGAAAGTTCATATGCGTGGCTGTAAAAACGGCTTGCAATATAAAATGGAGGTGTAAGTGAATGCCCCTAAACGATAAGCAAATAAGAACGCTGAAGTATCAAACTGAGGTTCAGCAGGCAGTAAGAAGCTATATGGAAGCCATGTTGAATGCTCCCACAGATGCTCCAGCTAACATCGCGGCAGGTGTCGTAGATGTCATTAAGAGAGTAGGTCAGGAGTACGAATGGACTACAGAGCCGAGAGCCCTTCCTGAAGGAACGACTACATTGTATCTCTTAAACAAGGAAAATGCAGTGGATGCGCTTGGTAGAGCCCTTAAAGCCGCAATGGCTTATGGAAATTCCGACGCACTCGTGGCACTCGTCAGGGAATTGCCTGCATTGGAAAACGGTGTAGCAGTTTACTTCGGAATGAAAAATAACTACTTGGGTCCGAAGCCACCGTCTGCACCGGGACCGGGTGGCCAGCCTGCACTAACACGAACAGAAATAGAAGAAGCTCAGCGACTGGCAGAAGAAGCTCAGCGACTGGCAGAAGAAGCAGAGCCTTCGAGTGTAGCGCAGGCTTCGAGAGTAGCGCAAGGAGCGTAAAATAGATGAGCAAAATCAGACCCGAGTTTTTCGTTTCGGGGATGAAGGTTTTTCTCATTTCTTTTTTTCTTTCCTTTTTATTTTCCATTTGGTATTAATTATGCATGGATAAGCTTTCTTTACTGGCACTTCTTGCGTTGCTGGCAGGCGCCAGCTTCGCCGCGCCGCTCGGCATCGGAAACGCCGAGGAAGTCTTTTACCGCGACATACTGCAGATAAGCTCGTTTCCGGGCGCGCCTTTCACGGGCAACCCGTTCACGGACATAATAATGGTTTTCTTCATACCGACGGGGTTCATGATACTCTTCATTCACTACGTCGCCGCGATGTTCTGGCAGGGTCACGCGAAGCTTAACCTGCTGTTCACGCTGATGGTTTACCTTTTCATCATTGGCTCTGGCGC
>DATDXW010000038.1:0-13268 GCA_035289125.1 archaeon
AAGACAGATAGGAATGCTACTCATGCACCATGGCGATGATAAGGGCGCAGTACTGCCGCCCGCCGTCGCGCCCGTTCAGGTTGTGATAATTCCGATATTGTTCAAAGGCAAAGAAGAGCCGGTGTTGGCGAGAGCCCGCGAAGCCGCGAAAAAAATAAAGGCGCGCTGCCACGTGGACGAGCGCAACCAGAGCGCGGGCTTCAAGTTCAACGAGTGGGAACTGAAAGGCGTGCCGCTTCGCGTGGAGATAGGCCCGAAGGACGTTGAAGCCAACCACGTGACAGTCGTTCGCCGCGACACGGGCGGAAAAATCATCGTGAAAGAGCTGTCAGAGATTCCGAAAATCCTCGGCGACGTTCAAAAATCCATGCTTGAAAAATCACGCGCTTTCCTCAAGGAAAACGTTCGCAACGCTTCCACGAAGGAGGAGGCGAAGAAAGCGCTGCTGCAAGGCGGCTTCGTTCGCGTCCAGTGGTGCGGTTCGCAGGAGTGCGACAAGTCGTTCAAGAGCGAGAGCGGGGGCGAGATACGCGGCACGGCGCTACGCGAAGAAAAGCCGTCCGGAAAATGCTTTTACTGCTCGGGTACGTCAAAGCACGTCGCGTATGTTGCGAAGGCTTATTGATGGCGGCGCGGCCATGGCATTACAGCCGGAGTTAATGTTCATAATACGCCTTGACCGGGGTATGAGATGGAGGGTTTGTCATCTGTTGCGTATACGCTAATGCGATGCCCACGCGACTTTCTACGCCGTATGGCCTCAGCTTTGCAATCATTCTACTGACATGGTTTTTTATAGTCCTAACCGATCTCGCTCTTTTTGCCGCTATTTCCTTGTTTTGCATGCCCTGGCTTATATAACCTGCTATCTCAAGCTCTTTTTGTGACAGAACATCCCCAAGATTATATCCAGTCGTGGGAACGGAAAGGTACTGGGGAAGGTACTGGCATAAGACGCTTACAAGTGGTGTGCGAACGCTACCTCCCTGATCGTCGTCTATTCCCAGATATCTGGCAAGATATTTTAACTCACGCGCTACGGTACTTCTGTGTGTGTGCGTTAATGCAGCAATTTCCTCGATAGAAAGGCCGGCAGTAACGTACAGACCCACCGCAACCGCACTCTCTCTCGGATATATGGTTTCCACTCTGGTTTCCACTCTGGCCAGTCTCTGCATTGCCCGGCCTATTTCCTGCTCGGTGAGTTGTTGCCGGGCAGTATTCATTCATAAAGTGACAAAGACGCAAATTTAAAGATGAGGTTGGTGCGCTATTTCCCAACAACGGAAAGCGAAGCTGTCATACAGCATCGTGGCGGGCAACTCACACACAAAATCATTTTATTCCCCGCCGGCAATAGTTAGCCATGGAAGAAAGCGAACTTCATAGCTTGCGCAGCCTTTTTGGCGGCGAAAGAAAGAATAGCGTCACCGGGCTTTTGCGCGACAAATGCGAGCACCTGTCAGGCATTGAGTGCAACGTGGGCGGATTCGGCTCGCTTTCATGTCTGGAGGAGAGCTATCATTGCGAATGCCCTTTCAAGAAAAGGCACGCTTTGCACAACAGTCTCAAGAATCTGGTGAACGTCGCCGACGCTCTCGGACAGTGAAAAAGACTTAAATACTTAATCACGGATAAAGTTGATTATAACCATTCTTCTCATAGGGTGAAAAAATGGAAAACCAGCAAAAAACGGGCACGACAACCTTGGGCATGGTATGCAAGGACTGCGTTATCATTGCTGCCGAGAGCAAGGTCACGATGGGATATCTCATTACGTCAAAGGAGTTCCCGAAAGTTTACCAGATAGATGACAGGATGGCCATGACGATATCCGGCGGCGTGGGCGACGCACAGAACATAATCCGCGTCCTCAAAGCCGAAATAAACATATACAAGCTTACGCGCAATGCCGAAATGACGGTGCGGGCCGTTTCCACGCTTCTCGCGAACATCCAGCAGAACGCGCGATATTATCCGTTCATGCTTTTCCCGATAATAGCAGGCATTGACAAGGAAGGCATGCACGTGACAAGCGTGGACCCTGCCGGTGGCATCGAGGAAGATGCGTATACTTCCACGGGTTCCGGCTCCCCGTTCGCTTACGGCGTGCTGGAAGACAGCTATCGGAAAGACCTGACGAGAGAAGAAGGCATCGCGTTGGCAATAAGGGCGATAAAGGCAGCGAAAGAGCGCGACGCCGCGTCCGGCGGCAAATATGTAACCATTGCCGTGATAGACAAGAACGGCGTAGAAATGATTACCAAAGAATAAGCTTTACCTGATTTTGAGAATTCATAATGGCAATTTTGGAAGACGTGAAGCAGGAGCTTCCGCCCGAAGCGGAAATAACAGACATGGCGTATGAAGGCAGCGAGCTGATATACTATACTAAAAACAAGGCATTTTTTGAAAGCTGCACCACAGCGATAAAGAAGCTCGTGAGCAAGTTCAAGAAGAGGATAGAGATAAGAGCCGACTCGTCACTGCTCGTCAGCGAAGAGAAGACCGTGGAGTTCATAAAGGGCCGCGTGCCCGATGAAGCGGGAATAAAAGACATATACTTTGAGCCGGAGTTCGCCAAAGTCGTTATCCACGCCGAAAAGCCCGGCGTCGTCATCGGCAAAAGCGGAGAGACGCTTCTCGAAATAAAGCACAGCACGTGCTGGACGCCCGACATAAGGCGCGCTCCGGTGATAGATTCGGAAATAATCCGGAGCGTGCGAAGGATGCTTCACAATGAAGCGGGCTACCGCAAGAAGTTTCTCAACGAAACAGGGAAAAAAATTTACAATCCCGGGAAAGACGTGGAATGGATAAGGGTAACGGCACTGGGCGCTTTCCGCCAGGTAGGCAAATCCGCCGTGCTTGTCCAGACGCCGCAAAGCAAAGTGCTCCTTGACTGCGGCATAGACGTCTCGGCTTCCGGCACGCGTCCGTATCCTTATCTGGACGCGCCCGAGTTTCAGCTGCAAGCTTTAGATGCCGTGGTGATAAGTCACGCGCATCTCGATCACTGTGGTTTCGTCCCGTACCTTTACGAATACGGGTACCGCGGGCCTTTGTACTGCACGCGTCCGACACGTGACACCATGGTGCTGCTTCAGCTGGACTACGTCCAGATATGCCAGAGAGAAAACAAGAAGCCGCCTTACACTTCCAAGGGAATAGAAGAGATGTTAAAGCATTGCATACCGTTGGAATACGGTGAAGTTTCGGACATAACGCCGGACATACGGCTGACGCTCAACGATGCCGGACATATATTGGGCTCGGCTACGTCGCACCTCAACATCGGGAACGGGCAGTATAACTTTCTCTACACCGGCGACATAAAGTATGAGGATACGAAGATGTTCGACAAAGCTTTCACCGATTATGCGCGAGTCGAATGCGTGCTCATCGAAGGAACGTACGGCGCGAAAACCGACACGCTTCCGCCCGAAGAAAAGGGCGAAGAATATCTTGTGGCAAAAGTCCGCGAAGTGAAGGCGCGCGGCGGCAAAGTGATAATACCCTCCTTCGCGGTGGGCCGCGCCCAGGAGGTCATAGCCATGCTCATGGATTCGGACATAGACATCACAGTCTATCTCGATGGCATGCTCTGGGACGCGACTGCCATAAACACCGCTTACCCCGAGTTCATGTCAAGCAGGATGCAGAAGAAGATATTGCATCTGGGCAAGAATCCTTTTCTTGATGCACGCCTCAAGGGCATCGGCTCTCAGAAAGAGCGCCTCGCCGTTATCGAGTCGCAGGAGCCGTGTGTGATACTCGCCACGTCCGGCATGCTTGTCGGCGGGCCGATAATGAACTATCTCGAGCACTTTGCAGGCGACGAGCGGAACGCACTGCTCTTTGTCGGCTATCAGGCCGAAGGCACTATGGGCAGAAGGATACAGAAAGGCTGGGAGCGTATACAGTTGGACAACGGGCGCAGCATAGAATTAAAGCTGGAAATAGGCACTGTCAAAGGGCTGTCAGGGCACAGTGACTTCAGCCAGCTCATGGCATTCATCGGCGCTTTCAGGACGAAACCAAAAAAGATACTTGTCAATCACTGCGAGAATACGAAATGCGTTGAGCTTGCCAGGGAAGCACACAACTATTTCGGCGTGGAAACGATGGCGCCGAAGCTTCTGGAAACTGTCAGGCTTAAATAAATGTCGCGTTATAGCTTTTAGGGCGATTCCTATGCCGATAAAATACGGGAAAAAAATACGGGAAAAGGTAAGGGCGGCACGCCTGAAGTCCACGGCACGCTACAAGTGCCCGGAATGCTCGCGGCTTGCAATGAAGCGCGCCTCTTCCGCGATATGGTCGTGCAAAAAATGCCACACCACATTCGCTTCAGGCACGTATGAGTTCAGGTGATTTTTGTGTACAGATGCATGCTATGCAAGAAAGAATTCGAGATGGATGACAATACGATACGTTGTTCCTATTGCGGTTACAGGATAATAAGCAAGACGCGTGCGGAGTTCAGAAAGCACGTGAAGGCGTAATTCTATGGGCGAATTGGAGGAAGCAATGGGCCAACTGCAGGCGCACAGCCAACAGCTTCAGGGTATCGCTGGCCAGAAACAAGCCTATATTATACAGTTGAACGAGATAGAGAAGACGCTTGAGTATCTTAAGAATAGTAGCGGGGAAAAAATCTACCGTGCGGTCGGCTCTATAATAATTGAGTCCTCGCTGGGAGAAGTGAAGAAGGAACTGGAAGAAAAGAAGGAGGACGCGGAGTTGCGCATAAAGACTCTGGAGAGTCACGAAGAGAAAGCCAAGAAAAAGATGAAAGAATCGCATGACAAGTTTGAGAAGCTGGCTGAGCATCATGAAAGCGCAGCGGAGTGATTCTATGGATATATCGGCCATATACAGCATGCTCGATGAAATCGTACAGGATAGGACCGTGCCCAAAAACATACGCTCGGCTGTTGAGCAGGTAAAGGCAAGCCTTACCAACGACAAGCAGGAACTTGCAGTGAGAATAAACGGCGCCGTTTCTATTCTTGACGAGATATCCGGCGATCCCAACATACCCGTTTACAGCAGGACGCAGATATGGAACATAGTTTCTATGCTCGAAGTTATGAACGAAACAAAATAAACATATCTCTATTTAAGTTTAAAGGGGAGATAAGATAACTATGCCTTTGAAGGACTTTTTTAAGAGGCAGTCACCTGAGTATGTTGAGCTTGACTTTCAGAACGAGGAGAGAAAGGACGCGAAGCTAACCATACAGGTTGAAAAGCTCTCTTCTTTTGCCGACGCAGACCGGATTCAGGAAAAGGTACGTTCAGGCAGGATTTTATTGGTCAAGATACGCGAGTTGCGGGAAAAGGACATCGCCGAACTGAAGCGCGCCGTGGCGCGCGTGCGAAAGACGTGCCTTGCAGTGGATGGCGACATCGCCGGCATAGGCGAGGACTGGCTTCTTGTGACGCCGAAAACGGCAAAGATTAACCGCGGCGCGGAGTAAAAATACCCCTCGCTCATTTCATTCGTGAATCGTATCCCATATTATGATTGATTGCCCCGCACGGATAGTAAAACATAATATGGCATGCGATGCAACGAAGACCGACGCACAGTGGTGCGTCAAGTCGTCGACGCTACAGGGCATTCTTACCCGAAATACTTTTCGTTGAGGAAAGAAGATAATGCTTTGTTCCGCAGTACGTCTTTCCAGAAGTCCTCGTCTTCCAGCAGTTCACCCTTGCGGAATGGCTCTGCCATGTGCGAGGGTATTCCCATAGCCGGCAAATCCTTTCGTGCCTTCAGTGACGCCAGCAGAGCACGGGCTTCGTTGAACTCGCGCCGCTTCTCGGCGTGCCACTGCTCGCCGTCCACGTAGGGTGGAAAATAGCCAGCCGTGTATTTTTTCACGAATTCGCCTGCATGTTTTTTCGCGAAGACAAGCGGCCCGTCCATTTTTTTGATGGCGGGCTGTTTCCAGACGTTCAGTTCATAAATAATGTACATGTGCGACTCGTCTGCAAAAGAGAAGTCGCGGATAATCGAAAAATCGTTTTCCCCGAGAATGGATGCTATGCGGGATGCGGCCTTCTTCAGCTGGGGCAGCAACGTGTCTTCTATCACGTCGGGTTTTTTCATTTTCATCGCAAAAAACTTAGTTCCCCTGCTTTTCATGCGTATCTTTTTTTCCGTGTCCAGTACGGTCTGCGTGGGAAAGAACGCTTCGGCAGACGGATTGTAGAGAAATTTCTTCGTCGCCTCAACGAGTTTTATGACGTTTTCCGCATTCATGTTTGCCGTCACGTTCCGTTCGGGGTCAACGGGGTCCACGATGGCCAGCGGCTCGCCAAACTTTATTTTTCCTATATGCTCGACATCTATTATTACCTGCGGTTTCCATTTCCCAATCTCTCTCAGCACAGTTTCGAATTTGCCGTACGCTATCACTAGTAACTCACATGCGTATCCGGATATGCCGTGATGCCCGACGTCGCTGCCGTAGACGCCCGCACCCTTGCAGAACTGCTTCAAGAGGCGCACTTCGTCGCGAAAGCCTGGCGCCAGCCTGTGCATTACGTAGCGCGTATGAAGCGGCGATCTGTCCACCGCGCTTATTATTTTGTCGCAGCTCGCTATTTTGTAGCACGGCACGCAGTCAACAGCAAAGCCGTCAGCCCTTATCCGCAGGTAAGGATGCTCTGCGTATTTCACCACGGGCACTCCCTGTATCTTCCGCGCTATCTCTTTCGCAGCACCCATGCCTTTGAGTTCCAAGTCTTTCCGTGAAAGCGAAGGTGGAAAAAGCAGGAACATATCCACGTCGTGGTCGCCTTTCAGCCAGGTTTTCTTGCCCAGCGAGCCGCAAAGCTCCGCTTCCATGTTCAGTTCGTTGCACGCTTCCATGAGCTTCAATACGAATTCTTCCGTTCTTCTTTCCTCCTGCAGGTCCGGCTTTATCTTCCGTAGCACGTCCTGCCGTATGGTGCGGAGAGTCATAAGTATAATTATGAGCAGGGATGCTTTAAGCTTCTGGCTCCTTAAAATGCGTATGGAGTACGTTTCCCATCCATGGATAGCGCCCAATGCGATAGAGAAGCGGTCTTATCAGGAGCATATAGTGGCTTCCGCTATAGGCGGCAACACGCTTGTTGTGTTGCCGACGGGCATGGGCAAGACGCCCATAGCGGCGTTGGTCGCGGCTTACTGCCTTGAGAAACGAAAGGGGAAGATAATGTTCCTTGCGCCCACGCGCCCGCTGGTGGCGCAGCATCTGAAGACTTTCAGCCGCTGCATGCGCGCCGGGCTGGAGATGGCTTCTCTTACCGGATTAACGCCCCCGGGCGAGCGGCGGGAGATATACGCGAAGAGCGATGTCATATTCTCCACACCCCAGACAATAGAAAACGACCTGTCTTCCGGCGTGTTGTCGCTTCACGGCTACTCTTTGTGCATTTTCGACGAGGCACATCGCGCCGTTGGCAATTACGCGTATACGCGGGTAGCCGAGGCATTCTCTCATGGTGGGATCATACTTGCGCTTACCGCGTCGCCCGGCGCCGATCGCAGCAAAATAGATGAAGTGAAAAGGCTTCTGAAAATAAAAAACGTGGAAATACGCTCGCGCGAGGACGAGGATGTGAAGCCGTACGTGCAGGAAATGACGCAAGAGTACCGCGAGGTGGCGCTGACAAAAGCAATGGAATCACTGCGCTCTTATCTCACTGCAGTGAAAGACATCAGGATGAAAAAGCTCATGTCTTGGGGCATAGTGAAGAGCCCCATTCTGGGCAAAGTGCAGATACTGAAACTGCAGGAAGAGTTGTCAAAGAGCGAGAGCAGTTACAGGTTCATAGCGATGTCCACGCTTGCGGAGGTTCTCAAAGTCGACCATGCGATTCTGCTGCTGGAAACGCAGACGATATATGCGCTCAGGAAATATTTTGACCGCTTGGTGATGCAGAGCACACGTGCAGTGGAACGGCTGCTAAAGGACGACGCAATGCGCAGCGCAATGCGCCTGACCGTGGAGCTAAGTGAAGAAGGGAAGGAACATCCGAAGATAGATAAATTAAAGGAAATCGTTGCGGAAGAGTTGTCAAAAGACAGGGACGCGCGGATAATGGTCTTTGTGCAATTCCGGGATAGCATAGAAAAAATATGCAGCGAGCTCAAAAATGTCAAAGGCGCAGTCCCTGTCCAGTTCATTGGGCAGGCAAAGAAATCCGGCTCAGGACTGAGCCAGAAAGAGCAGATACAGATATTGAACGAATTCAGCATGGGTTTTTACAACGTGCTCGTTGCCAGTTCGGTCGGCGAAGAGGGGCTGGACATTGCGGAAACAGGCGTCGTCGTGTTTTACGAGCCGACGCCATCTGCCATCCGCCGCATTCAGCGTTCCGGGCGCACCGCACGGACGAAAGAGGGAAAGGTTATTTTTCTCGTAACGAAAGGCACGCGCGACGAAGCGTATCACTGGGCGGGATATCAGAAAGAGAAACGCATGAAAAAAATATTATACGGGCTTTCCGGCTCGTTGAAGAGGTACGGATGACATGGAAGACGGCGTGATAATATACGCAGACGTTCATGAAACGTCAAGCAACATCGCCCACATGCTTTCCAACAAATGCATGGTTATAGAGAAAGCCATGGCAGTGGGCGATTATCAGCTTAGCTCGCGCGTTGCGGCTGAAAGGAAGACTGTCCCGGATTTCATCGCGAGCATAATGGACGGGCGCCTCTTCCGTCAGTTGCACGAGCTAAAGGAAGAGTTTGACGTTCCCGTGCTCGTGATAGAAGGCGAGAGCCTTTTCAGCAGCGAAGGAATACATCCCAACGCGCTCCGCGGCGCGCTTGCTTCCGTGATAACCGACATAGGGGCATATGTCGTCTGGACGCGCAATGCCAGCGAAACAGCGGAGATGCTCTTCGCCATCGCGAAGCGGGAGCAGATAAAAGAAGGCGGCAGTATAACTGTCAGAGGCAAGCGGAAGTTCCGCTCGGAGAACCAGATGCAGGAATTCCTACTATCAGGACTGCCGAAAATATCCACAGCCAAAGCGAAGGCCCTCTTAAAGCACTTCGGCACGCCGTTGCGCGTCTTGAGCGCCAGCGAGGAAGAGCTTATGCAAGTAAAGGGCGTGGGCAAGACACTGGCGAAGTCAATACGCCTGCTTCTTGACAAAAAATACGAGAAATCAATCCTTGAGGATTAGAATAAAAAGGGAGCGCGGATATAATCTTGGTGATACATTGGGAAGGGAGGAAATAAAGGGGCATATAATATCATTATTCGTGATAGCTGCGGGCATATGGATAGTCATGCAGTTGGGCAAATCTTACGTGTCCTCAACGAATTTGCCCGGCATTCCCACAGGGCTCGGCATATCCATTGACTCAATAGGGACTCTGATGCTCTACGGCACGGGCGCGCTGCTGGCGCTGCTTCTCGTAGCGTACGTGCTCTCTAAACCGGAGAAACCCCCCGGAACAGAAGCATCCACACAAGCCCGGCAACGATGAAGCTCACGATGCCGCCGGCTATGCGAAGGAGCTTGTGGTCCATCGCGTTGAACTCCTCTTTTGCTTGCGTTATGAACAATTCCACGATTCCCAGAACGTCTTTGAAGGACATAATAAGAATTGGCGCCAATATATATAAGATTTTCCGGCACAGCAGTTCGCTTTAGTTGAACAGTCCTTCACTCTTTCCCGCCATCCTGAAAGCATAGAAAAGAAACGCCGCCAGCACGAAAATCGCCGCGCCGACAAGCATCACCAGGTCAATGTTCGCGGGCGGGCTTATGCCCGTTCCGTTTGTCAATCCGGTGTTCACGGCTGTTGCATCGTCAGTCGTATCATTTTCACTTCCGGGCGAAACATGCTGGGAACAGTCCGCCTTGCAGAAAATATCGTCTTCTCCATATTGCGGTTCGCAGACGCCGTTCAGGTTGCATTCAACGAGCGTGGACAACACGTTTGAGTAAAACACGTCGCTTTCCGTTCTTACAGTGGTCGGAGAGAAAAGATAGTAGCCGACATTGTTGGGTTTTATCGTGTAAGTGACTGTCTTCTGCGAGTTAGCGTCAATCTGGAGAGTCCATGCGAAATACGGCGGCAGGGCAACCAGCACGCCTTCCGTATTTACAGGCGAAACAATCTGGGGCGATATGGCTTGCGCGTTTCCCAAGGCTTCCCGCACGTCGGCTGTTACCGGAGTTCCCATGTCATTGGCAACGGTTATGGAAACGTTCAAAGTATTGCCGAATTTTATGCTGGCAGGAGCCTCTTTCGTCACGACTACGTTCTGGGCAAAAGCGGCGGAAATAACCGTTAGCAATATGAGCGCGAAACAAGTCTTGTTCAGCATGCGTACACCTCGCTTCTTGGCGGGCATTTTACCGGACCGTTGTCATTCACGCAACTATTTGCTCCACCGTAGTTACAATGTGTGTAATCTTTGTAGCCGTATGTCCAAACCCATTTGGCGTCAACGCCTCCTCCCACGTTGCCAACTGTGTCCGCTATATGCCATAAGTCATCCAGAGGGAATTTGACGAGGTTATACATATGTATGTTTAGCAATACACTATACACCTCATCACTCTTATACCCCACGTATCTGAGCATCGTCGTTACTGCGGCAGAGTAATCCGCGCAAGTCCCTGTATGGAGAATATTTATGCTCGCATGGGCAGGCAATACGGAAAGTATGCAGCTATTTTTGGTCATGTCCTCGTCACTCGCCCACCCCCACGGAGAGCCAACTATGCCCCTGCTTTCCAGTTGCTGGGCGTAGCCATTGAAGCCGCCTTTCGGCCCGCAATATCCCGTTCCGGTCAGACCTGAATGCACTTCAGGCCAAAAATAATCTTTCATGAAGGTGGCGGCCGACCCGAATCCGTCAATGATATAATAACCGGCAAAGCGCTTGAACGTATCTACGCTTCGCACCGTATCTGCCCCGGACTTCTTATAATCTTCCTTGCAGAGCGAGTGGCATGAGCGGCCGCCCCCGTTACTGCATTTCGTAGAAAAGCACGTCGCCACGCTCTTTGCGATTTGCAACAAGTCATGGTTTTTGACTTCAAAAACGTTGCAGACGTAAGTTGTTTCAGTTGGTACCCCGCTAAACATGACAAGTTTGGCATCAGCTTTGCTGCCCCCATATGGCCATCCAGCAGTGCAATCGCTGTCCGTGGGGTATCCCACGAGAGTCATGGGGTCAACGCAGTCGCCGCTATCTGTGACTACCTGCCCGTCCGGGCATGCAGAATACTTGAATATGTCATACGCCGGTATTTTGAAGGATATAACGTAGTCATCTGTGTTTGCAACGCCGGTGTTTGTGCCAACGCATTTGACATAATAATTATACTGGTTTCCCGGTTGCAAATCGCGAATAATGAAAGTATGTATCATTGCTGGTTTATTCTCGTCTAAACTCGCAGGCTTAAATCTGTGCGATAGCGACATTTGATTATAGCTCTTGCCAGGCACAGTGTCGTATCTACAACCGGAAGGCTCGCTCGTTTCCAGGCTAAGTGAGACGGTATCCGTCAACGCAGAAAGAGAGCCTTTGGGGCCGCCTTTGTTTCTCACTGGCGGAGGCACGTTAGTTGCAGGGGTAGTGGCGCACGTTATCGGCGCGGACCAACTATGGGATCCGCATCTAATATTGTTCACTGCCCGCGGCTTCCCACGCATTTTATAGTCCGTCCCACCGGTCAGTTCGGTGTATCGCCACTCATATAACGACTCGCCGACGAACATACCGAACTGTTTATTGATGCAGGCATCACTCCCGAAGGATTCCGTAGAAGGGCAGAATTCAGTAATGTAATCGGTGCTGCCTTTAATTATATCCCAGCTCATTTTGAGCGAGGAAGGCTGTGCATCGCTGCAGGACGGCGCAGGAGGAGACGGGCACGACGGTAAAATGGAAACTTTTGCCACTATGCTGTCGCCTCGATTGCCTATGGAATCCCACGCCGATGCGTAGTAGCTCACAGTTCCCGCAGGATACGTACTTGCCGGCAATGTGCATAGGGTTGATTTGCACGTGAAGCTTTTGTCATAAATACCGTCATTATTCTCATCCAAATAATTGGTAATCTTGTCCACTCCTGATTCATCCGAAGCATACGCCAGAAACGTTATTTTATCCGTGTCAAGCAGCTTATTCATGTCACGCAGCTCGGGACGATCTACAGCAATTATTTTTACATATACGTCCGGCGGTTTCATTTCTTTTACGAGCAGAATCGTTATCGTGTTGCTTTCCATTTTCACAGTTGAAGAGGAAGGCATGACGCATCCGGGATTTGAGATGCACTGCCCGGCGTCCTTGCCGGCAGGATATGTGCACGTTTCAATCGGAGCACAAGTGGTTGCGCCTGCTAAAGTATAGCATGCGCCGCCGCATGAGGAGCCGGTAACCCTAAACTCATAAACGCCAAATTCCTTGGCGCATTCATTGGCACCGGCAATCACGCGTATGGAGCTCTTGCCGGCTTTCCACTCCTCCGAGTTACCTATCATCACGGTCTTGCACGTATTCCAATCAACGTCGCCCTGCTTCCTGGACTGGATGTTTAGCCGGTAATCAGAAGTTTTCGGATACGTCCCGTCCGTAAACGTGAAATCAAACGACAGCGTGTCGCTAAGCGTGCCTTTGTATACCGAGCCGTCATCAGCGAACTCGCATTTTCCCGAATCGCAAATGTAACCCGTCAAGGCAAGACATGGTTGCTGCGTTTGGCAAGTTAGAGAGGATTTGACGGCAGTTACGCCTGCAAGGCTCGCGTCAATAAAGGGAATAGTGGTGGTCGTGCTCGTTACGGCGGGTTTCGTTGTTGTGGTAGTTCCGATTACGGGCGCAGCGATCGTAGTCGTTGCGCCGCTCGGAATCGTCGTAGTCGTCGCGACCGATGCGGACGGCGCGGTCGTCGTAGTCGTAGAAACGCACGCCCCGCTTACGCAACTCTGGCCAGAGGAGCACATCGTCACGTAATTCGTCTGGCACGAACCTGTCAGGGCGTACACGCTTCCCCCGTTGCAATACGTGTAAGGCGTGCATGACGGCGCGGTTGTTGTCGTAACAGTCGCAGGAATTGTTGTCGTTGCCGCCGGGGAAGCAACCGTAGTAGTCGTGACAGGCACGCCACTTGGCGCCGTCGTGGTAGTAGTAGAAATTATCACAGAGGGCAGAGTAGTGGTTGTAGGCGCGGGCAATGCCTGCGTAGTCGTCGTAGTGGCAGCGATGCACGAGCCTGTCGCGGCATCGCAC
>DATDXW010000039.1:0-42801 GCA_035289125.1 archaeon
TACATGATTATCTTTCGTTCTGAAATATGGTTCTATATGATCTACTTCCAGTACTACTTCCGGGGCTTTCCGACCGCAATACTGGCACGTAAAGTTATCTCTTTTTAGTATCTCAAACCTCATTTTAGGTGAAACGGGAAGCTCACGTTTTATTACTTTTCTCTTCATCCATGGCCGTACTAATTGTCTTATCTTTTTCCTTGTAGAAAATCGACATACGAGGTTCTATTCGTACCAATTCGTTGGACGCTCGTTTGTTTTTCCTCAAATGTTCCAATATATCTTCTTTGTTTTTGTATTCCTCGTCACAACCAGGACATAAGGGGAATCCTCCATCAGAAATCTCTAACTTCAAAGGACTTTCCAAGAGTTCCTTTTTGTAATCATTGAGTTCCTTTAATAGTCTTTTAGCTTTAATCATTTGCAACCTATCTTCTTTTGTTTTATCGGGGTCAGACTTCCAAAACAGCATAAAGTATCACAACACTTTTAATCAGATTATCCCCGTCGTCCTCAGCACGTCTTCCGCCTTCTTCGCATCAAGCTTCACTTCGTTAAGTATCGTATATCTGTCGCGCGCGTCCTTCGCCGTTATCATCGCCTTTATCATGATTTTCTTTGATATTCCAATGGCGCCCAGCGTGACAGGCAGCGCGAAGCTTTCACACAGTTTCTTTATTCTCGCCCAGTCGCCCCCCTGCAAATAAGACGTGACAATGGAAGCGAGCGCGACCTGCTCGCCGTGCAACGCTCCCGCGCCCAGCGCATCCAACGCATGGGAAATGTTATGCTCGCTTCCAGAACACGGACGAGACGAGCCATAGACGTTCATCGCGAAGCCCGAGCTTATCAGCGCCCAGAGAAGCATCTCCGCGCCGTGATCCGTCATATTCCTTATGTCCGATATGTTTTCTTCCACCGCCTTCACGGAAAGCAACGAAAGTTCCGCCATCACCGTATGGTATTTCTCTTTCCCGGCTTTGTCGGCTATCCGCCAGTCTTCCACCGCCGAAATATTGGATATTACGTCTCCGGCTCCCGATGCATTGTTCCTGTAAGGCGCTTTCTTTATCACGTCCAAATCCGCAACTATCGCCGCCGGCTCGACCGCCTCAACACTCGCTTTCACGCCGTTCGAGTCAAGCGACGCGCGCGAAGAAACAACACCGTCGTGGCTCAACACTGTGGGAAATGCAATCCACGGCTTCTTTGCAATAAAAGCCGGATATTTTGCCGCGTCTATTGCGCGCCCGCCTCCCATGCCTATCACGAAGTCGTAACTTTCAAGCGTCTTAGCTATCTCTTCCAGCCGCTTCTTCTCCATCGAATCCGGCGTTATGAACGAGATGTCGAAACGCGAAAGCGCCCTTTCCACGTTAACAATTTTTCGTATGCCTGGATCGGTGATTATCACGCACCTTTTGCCAAATCCTTCCAATAGCGACGGCAATTCTTTGGCTATGCCCTTGCCGATGAGCACACTTGACGGAAATCTCTTTATCATAATGCCCCTCCCAGTACTGCAACGATAACGTTCCCGTAAACCGCCGTCATTATCAGGGTTATGGGATAAACAGGAACGAACCGCACGCCTTCCTTTATTATGACTTTTTTCTTTTTCCTCTTTATATCCGCCACTTCTTCTTTAGTCATCCCCCGCCACACCATGTCATCCAGCACATCCCCTTCCCTTAGCTGCGCGGAGCTTATCTCTTTCCTGAAGACATGCTTTTCTATCACGAGCGCATATCGCCAGAATACTGCAAGCAAGGACGTGATTGCGAAAACCGAAAAGGCGTATTCTGGCGTTATTCCAAGGGACAATGAAACGACGAGTAACACGCCCACAAGTCCGACAACCCAGTGAAACGCCTTGTTATCCTTCGCGTCTTTTACCAACAACGAAAAAACTTCCGGGTTCATCGCGCCGAGCGCTAACGAGTAGACTATCATATACGCCGAGCTCACGATGCTGAAATTAACCGCGTAATCAAAGAGTATAGGCGCGTTGCCCAGCACAGGAACCATGAACAGTATCGAAGCCGGCACCCACGCGTCCGCCTCGCCCCACTTGCCTGCTCTGTACAGCAGCAAACCGGGCACAAGAAAAGCAAGTCCGGAAAGCAGCGACAGCACGAAAGGCGCGATGCTTTCCGCAAACAGCGACGCAACAAACCAGTAAAACAATCCGAAAGCGCTCATCGCCACCGGAAGCTCATCCGGCACTTCCGTCGTTTTCAGGTCCCATAGTCCTGCTATCGCCGAGCCGGCTGCGGCAAGGGGGAAAAGAATGTTCATTAAGATAACTTCTGCAATGCGTTTATATATATTTCCGATTCATTTACTATAAGTTATAGCAATTAGGTGTTGGAATGATACCAAAACATGTGGGAGTAATTATTGACGGCAACAGACGCTTCGCGAAACAGCTCATGAAAAAACCGTGGGAAGGCCACTTTTACGGGCTTGAGAAGAGCCGCGAATTTCTTGAGTGGGCATGCCAGAACAGCATAAAGCATCTCACGGCGTACACGCTTTCGCTGGAAAATATGAAGAGCCGCCCGAAGCGCGAGCTGGCGTTTATATTGAAGTGCCTTAAGGACGAGATGAACGCTGTATTGAAAGAGAAGACGCATCCCTCGCACCGCTACGGAATACGGATACGGTTCATAGGCCGACGGAACGTCCTACCGGACGACGTGCAGCGCCTCATGTCAGCAGTAGAGAAAGCCACGTCCGGATATTCAAAGCACGTTCTGAACTTGGCGGTCGCCTACGGCGGGCAGCAAGAAATAGTGGACGCAATAAAAGAGATAGCCGCGAAGTGCATGAAGGGCATTCTATCGCCCGCCCAACTGGACGAGGCGCTGGTGAAAGAACATCTCTACACCAACGGCTCGCCCTATCCTGACATGATAATCCGCTCCGGCGGCGAGAAGCGGCTCAGCAATTTCCTTCCGTTCCAGTCCGCCTATTCCGAGCTTGTCTTTACGGACAAGAAATGGCCCGAGCTGACGAAGGAGGATTTCAAGGGCTTTCTCCGCGAGTTTGAGCAGAGGCAAAGGCGGTTCGGGAAGTAATTGCCAAATGGCGCATAGCTTGCTTATTTTTCTGTATAGACTTTGTAAACTGCCCGCTAGTGAAGGACGCAAAGGAACTGGACAGCGAAGCTGTCATGCAGCATCGTGCGTCAGTTGCTCGTGACGCGCGGCAAAAGCGAAGCTGTCATGCAGTCGCGTCATTGCAAGAAGCATTACGAAAATAGTAGGAAAAGACTTTCCGCGCGTGATTCAATTTTTAGCAGGGCGTGCTCGTTTTCGCCTTTACCTACCGCGGTATCCATGCCGCCCAGTCTGGATTTGATAGTGTAAAAGCTCTTTGCCAGCATCCAGATATTCCGTTACATGAACCGCCATCTTCATCTCATTTGCAGCATCGCCCGGAACGTATTCTTCCATAAAGCGGATACAGGCACGAAGAGCATTCTCTTGGCGCTGGGCGGCGCGCATCGTTTCCGTGACAACAACCATAATCTTATTTCACGTCAATCTATTAAAAATCATTTTATATACCCTCCCGCGCATTTTTCCTTATGATGGTTCTGCTTGCGGGAAAAAGAAGGATATTGATAGACACCTCCGCAAAGAGCGTGAACACGGACTTCGGAAAAATAAACTTGACGAAAATAAAGAAATACGGGCAGAAGATAAAATCGTCAACCGGCGATTCATTCGTCGCGCTCAAGCCTTCGTTTGTGGACTTACTGAAGAAAGCCAAGCGGGGACCGCAGGTAGTAACGCCAAAGGACGCGGCGCAAATCGTCGCGCTTACGGGCGCCGAGTCGGGCTGGAACTGCCTTGATGCCGGAGGCGGTTCGGGCTTTCTTTCGCTGTTCATCGCGAACATCGTGAAGCCGGGCGCCGTTACAACGTATGAAAGAACGAAAGAGTCAGCTGAAAAAATAAGGGGCAACGCGAAGCTTTTCGGCTTGAACAACATAACCGTGAAAAACAAGGACGTGCTGAAGGGCTTCAACGAGAAGAATCTTGATTTGATAACTCTCGACATGCTCGGCGCGGAGAAAATGGTGAAGCCGTGCCATCGCGCCTTGAAGGAAGGCGGATGGCTTTCCATCTACAGCCCGCACATTGAGCAGCAGCTCCGCTGCATAAAAGAGATGGACAATCTGAAAATGGAACACGCAACGGTGGAGAACACGCGCCGCTTCTGGAAATCCGAAGCCGGCTTCACGCATCCCTTCCACACGCAACTGGCGCACACCGGCTTTATAACGGTGGCGCGGAAAATCTGAGTGATTGACATGATTCAGGAAAAAGCGGAGAAGATACTGAAGCAGCCTGTGTGCGACAATTGCCTGGGGCGCCAGTTCTCCCGCTTGCTGAGCGGCTATACGAACGAAGAGCGGGGAAAAGCGATAAGAAACGCCATTGCCATGGACGTTGACGCTGCCACGTCCTTCGGCGAAATGGATGCGTCCAACTTTTCCTCGTGCGGGATGAGAAACGTAAAAGCTCCTGCGGAGAAAGAATGCTCAATATGCAAAAACGTTTTTGCCCGTCTTGGAAGTTACGCGAAAGCCGCCGTCACGAAGGCAAAGCACATAGAATATTCCACGTTCCTCGTTGGCACCCGCCCTTCTTCCGAACTTGTGTATGGTGAAGAGGCGCTCTGGGAAAACGTGGGCATAGATTTCTGCGAGCCGATAAAAGGCGAGATAAACAGGGAAACGGGGAAAAAAATAGAAAAGCTTTCCGGCAAAAAATTCTCGCCGAAAGGCGACGTGATTTTTCTCATAGACATGGACTCAGGCAAGGTCGAAGTGTCAATAGCGCCCGTTTTCATATATGGCGAGTACCAGAAGTTAAAGCGCGGCATCCCGCAGACCAAGTGGCCCTCAGGCAAATACAAGACTTCGGTTGAACAGATAATCGCCAAGCCGTATATGGCTGCGACGCGCGCTGAAGCGCATAAACTGCATGGCGCAGGGCGCGAAGATATAGACGCGCGTTGCCTGGCGTGGCGCCCCTTCGTGCTTGAGCTACTGGGCGCAAAGAAGCGCGCCATTGATATAGCGAAGCTGGCAAAAAAAATCGGGAAAGAAGTGCGTGTGAGAAACCTGCGGCTCTCAAATATCGTTGAAGTCCGTTCAATCAAGGACGCGAGATACGACAAGACTTACCGGGCGAAAGTGAAGTGCGGACCTGTGAAACGCGCGGCGCTGAAAAAACTTTCCGTGCTCTCGGCAATAGCGCAAAAAACGCCGAAGCGCGTCCTTCATAGGCGCGCGGACTTGACGAGGAAGAGGCTCGTTAAAAGCGTGAAAACGCGCTTCATAAACTCAACGGCATTTGAGCTTATCGTGCGTGGAGAAAGCGGGCTCTATATAAAAGAGCTTATCTCCGGAGACAACGGTAGGACAACGCCTTCCGTTTCCGAACTGCTCGGCGTGCCGTGCAAGTGTGCAGAATTAGACGTAATAGACATCCACGTGAAAAAATGAAGTTCTAATAGTAAAGAACATTAATTTTGGAACATTTGATATGTTCTTTACATATAGTAAGTTGCAGCTAAATGTTCCATTATCATTGCAATTTACTATAAGTCAGCATTGCGGGCGTGCCGTGTAAACGCCCTGCGCGTCGGCGCACTGCGTCGTGACTCGTACAGATGAAAAGTCTGACGGGCATGAAAGCACGCCTTTCCCGTCGTCAAATTTCCAGTATCCAACAAGGTCGTTGGTATTCGGAACCGCAAATGCGCCCATGTTCATGCTGTCGTTTATCTCGTTGCCTCCGAGCGAGCGATTCCACACCTGCACTTCGTCTATCGTGCCGTTGTAATATCCACTGACAGCATCTCTCAGCTTGCCTATATTGAGATCGAGTGCCGACACAAGCAGGTCCCCGTTGCTGGGAATCCATGAAGAGGAGTTCTTTACTGTTCCGTCAACGTAAAGCATTGTGGAGTTCCCTGATTTGGAGCCTGTGCATGCCACATAATACCATATTCCCGGCTGGGCCTCCTTATCAAAACTCTGGATATACGTGCTGGCATCGGCAAATTCGCATCCCCAACCAAACAATGCGTCTCCCCCGCCTAGAGATATCGCGTAAGGAGGCACACTGAGAGATGCATCAAATTTCTGTACGACTCTATACCATGTCACAGTTTTATTCGCTTTCAGCCATGCCGCTACTGTTATCTCTCGGAGTATGTTGAGAGCTGAACTGGTCGGGACCCTCACATAATCATCCACGCCGTCAAACGACATGGCACCCCCTTTCTTGCCGCTGAGCAGGTAAGCGCATGTCTGATTTCCTGCGCTCATGCCATAGCATATTCCATTGTTGATTCGCAACGAAGAATCCGCCGTGCCGTTCGTGTTGTACGGCATCTTGAACGTAAGCGTTCCCATTTGCCCAACGTTCAGCGTAAGCGTGTTGTTTGCCGAAAAATTGTTGCCCAGCCTGTCGTAAAGCTGCCCGCTCGTCACTGCGAGATTGTCCACGTTGCCGCTGTTCTGAACGATAACAGACGCCGTGCCGTTGTTTCCGGCGCCGATGAAAACGTTATTAATTGTTATCGCCGAAGAAGAGCACGATAGGGCGGAAGCCGTCCTATTGGACACTTCGTTTTGCGACGAAGAGAAAGTAGACGTCGTCCATCCGGAAACGATAGAAGCGACAGTAACGGTTATCGCTATCAGCAGAATCGAAGCGAGCAACGGAGATATTCCTTTCATATCCCCTTGTTCACTTCGGCAACTTGACGCACTTCGTGCGTCTGACAGCATCCAAGCCGATGCCATGTTCTATGTTTCATGCGGATATTTTCACGTCCTCGATTTAAGAGTCTTACAGCGCCCGCGCCGACGCACCGGCATGCCAACTCTGCCTCGGCTTAATCCTGATTTTGTATATCCGCTCCGAGTCGTCGTCCAAGATTATAGCCGAGCCTTTCAGCTTCGGCAGTTCGTTTATGTATTTTGCGATGTTAAAGAGAACGTAAGTCTGCATTATTGACTTCAGCGAATCCACGTCATTTTCAGCCGTAAGTCTGTGTGAAATGATGATGTCGCATTGCGACAGCGCATCGGGATGCAGTTTCATCGGCCGTTGCGTGGCAAGAACCAGCGAGATACCGGGTTGTCGCCCTTCCTTCACTATCTTGCTTAATATCTCGGACGATGGACTCGACGCATCGGACGGCAAAAAGTTATGCGCCTCGTCTATGAAAATCCATGGAAGCGGCACGCCCGAGCCTTCGGAAAACTCCATCTCCCCTATCTCCTCGCGCCTGCGCGCCGCCGTTCTTTCCGCGAATATCTTTCGCGCGATGACCGCCACGAGTAGCGAGCGCACGTTCTGCGACGTAAGACTGAAGTCAAGCACGGAAAGCTTGCCGGGCGCAAGAAACGGCGGCATGCCTGCATTGCCGAATATGCCCCACGCCTTGGCATTCTCCAGCATGCCTTCCAGGGCAATCTTCTCGTGCTCAAACCCGCGCTCTTCGCGGAGCGCCCGTATAATATCGTCTATGCTGAACGGGTTGCTCATTTTTCCTATGACTAACTGAAGCAGAGAACCTAAAGGAGACACGGGGGAAAGATTGAAAGTCGCCAGCCAGTCCTCCTGCGTCAGCTCCTGCGGCGCGAGCGAAAGCACTCCGTCATAGTCCACCCCTGCGGCTGAAAAAGCCTTTGCCTGCCCTTCCGGCACGTATACGAAAGCCGGGAAGCCCCTGACGGTCTCGCCCCATTCATGGAGAAGCGCCGTTTCTTTTTCGTTCGGAGTCTTCATCGTCCAGAATACTCCCTGCGTATCGATTATTATCGTGCAGAGGCGGTCCTTTATTTCCCGGGGCGCGTTCTGCAAACCTTCGGCTATGGTTCCCATGCTGTACGACTTACCCTCGCCCCTCTTGCCGCAAATCGTTATCACATGCGGCCTCACTATATCAAGCATCACTGGCGTCGTGAGATGTATATCCTCGCCTTCACCCGCAAGACTTTTGCCTATGTCTATGGCTCCTCTTGAGCCATACGTTTCTTTGTCCTTGATGTCCCTGCCGATTATCGTTTCCATAACGCCCAAAAAATATTGTCTTCGTTATTATTTATCGCTCTGCCAACGTCATAGAGAAACAGTGATGGCTAGGATGAGCAGGATAACATGGCATCGGCTTGGATGCTGTCATATGCACGAAGTGCGTCAAGTTGCCGAAGTGAACAAGGGGAGAAGACATAATATGGCATCGACTTGTGAACGAAGTGAACAAGGGGATATTGATATATCATAATGCGGTGGTGGTTGCCAGTATGAGCAGGAAGCAGAGCACCCAGAATTTCGCGTCCCATGCGAAGACCTTGCTACCGTCCAGCGGCGGGAATGGTATCATGTTGAACAGAGCAAGCTGCAGATTCACCCGCGCTCCGATTGCCGCAACGTCGCCCAGATATCCACCCAGTAAAAAGAACGCCAGCGCAATGAAGACGTTGGAAGCCGGGCCCGCTATGGATATGATTCCGTTCATGCTCTTCGTTATCGCCTTTGTTCGCCCCCATATGTCAGCCCGCGATTGTATGTATACGGCGCCCGGCGCCGCAAATATCACGCCAAAGAGGGATAGCGCAAGCGCTGCCACTATTCCGGTATTCCACATCCTGTACTCCGCATAAGCCCCGTAGGCACGGGCAACGAACCGATGGCAAAGCTCATGCAGCACGAAACCCGATGACACAGAAGCAAGGAACATCCCGACCGCGTAAAGCGAGAGCCCATCTATGCCCGAAAGCCCGCCGTTATCCGCCAGCGCAAAAGCCACTGCCAAAGCCACAGCCGAAACCACTATGTCCTGCGCTTCTTTGCGTTCCACTGAATCACCATGATGGAGGCGCGCCCTCGGTAGACAGCCCGCGAACAGCAGGTTTGTCCTCCGCGATTGCTCGGTCCGGCGAACCCGCGAGCACCCCGTGTACGGGTTACGGTTGCTGCCTTCCAGCCCTGGCCGGTTTGCCGCGCAGGAATCCCGCAGGACCGGGCGTCTTCGCTCCTGCGAAGGGCCCACTATCCGCGTGCCGCCGTCCTCAGGCTTCGGCCCCGGCTGAAGCGGTTTGCCGTTTATGAACCGTGCATGGCATTACATGGCGGAATCTACGATTCCGCCCGTACAGGTGGAGCTTTGCTCCACCATGTATATGGCACTGCTTCCTGTGCATCGGTTTGTCATAGGTGCCCGCTAAACACCCGGCCTAGCCTCCAAGAATTATTCGGAAGGAATGTACTTAAACGGGAAAAATCGGTTCTGTCGGGCTTATAACAGATGCCAAGGATTAACTGATTTATAAGCCCTGTTGCCCATGAATTTTCATGGCGATAAAGACAGGAGTTTTCAAATGGAATATTACGGAAATATCAAAAGCCCTCAAAATAAAGGAAGCGGACGTAAGACTCTATTTCACGGACGGGCGCAGAGTTTCTTTCATACTTGAAAGAAGAATCGCCTATGAAATACTAAAAGGTTCGCTTGCCCCAAGCGAAGGGGCGGGTTATGATGTTCTTGATACCGATGGCGGGAAGTGGGAAGTAAGAAGCATAAGCAAGGATGGCATATATTTCTGTCCGAGTTATATGGTAGGGTCTGGTCGCAAGTTTGAATTACAAGGTTTCCTAAAGAAACTGAAAGAAGTGAGAGGTTATATAATTTCAGATATAGAGTCTTTCCCAGAAGTGCCGTTTTGGATAATACCCGTAGAACAGGTTAAACGGTGGTGGGAACACGGAAAGTTAGGAAAGAATACGAAAATTACCCGTGCTACTGCTTTAAGTCTTATTGCTAATTTGTCTGGATAGAAAAGCTTGCGATAACTTATCCCGTGAAATCTTCGCATAGTGCGGGTCTATCTCAAAGCCTATGAATTTGCATCCTAATTTCTTCGCCACTACACAAGTCGTTCCAGAGCCGAGAAATGGGTCCAAAACTACTGTGTTCTGATTATGACCGTGAAGCTTGATGCACATTTCAGGCAGTTGTTCGGGAAAAGAAGCGGGATGCTCTTTTTCAGACTGCACCGTTTTGTAGGGAATGAACCATATATTGCCTCTGTCTCTTTTATCTCCGTTGGATTTCCCGTGATTCCATCTATCTATATTTGACTTGTCTGCATAAGGAACGCCCGTAGCTAATTTATCTATATTTACATTCTTATTTTTTGTAAAATGAAAAATATACTCATGGCAGTTGTTTAGAAGCTTCCGGCTATTTACAGGCTTGAAATGCCCTATATTGATTTTGTGTTCTGGCACGGCAATGGATTTAACCCAATGGATAGTATTCTGTAATCTCAGGCGTTCACTTATCTGTCTCGCCGTTTCAAACGCCTTAAACTCGTCCGTTGCTTTGTCACCTATGTTGAAGAATAAAGAACCATTTTCCTTCAATACGCGTTTACAGGCTTTCCCGAATTCAAGCATCCACTTCAGATATTCGTCATATTTCAGCTTGTCCTTGTAAGTTTTGTATTGAACACCGATATTGTAAGGCGGAGATGTAACGATTATATCTATACTGTTTGCCTCTAAAACGCCGTTCATTCCTTTTATGCAATCCATTTCATAGATTTGATTTACTTCCACTTTCTACACCCCATATGAAGCTGCCTTATCGGCGCTAATCACTTATTCTTGTCAAGCTTTAAGTCTATTTTCGCCTCATCTTTTATCATTATCATTTGTGTTAGCAATTATGTTAGTTATGTTAGAGAAAGTATTTAAATATCTGATAGTCAATATGTTAACATGGCTACTCTGGACAAGCCTGCTGGCATAACTGTGACACTTGTTAACAGGAAGAAGAACAAAAGCAAGAGTTTTGTAGTCTATGATATATCGTTAGAAGATGCGGAACGCGTAATTAAAGAGGCATTCAAGAAATAATTCAGAAAACTACGCGCACACCGGAGTCTCGCCCGCAGAACCGTACTCGCCGGAAACGCCGCATCTTGTTGAAATAAAGGCGCGGCTGAAGTTCGCGCAGGCCGTTATCACGTTCGTCATGTTGAGGCTTACGCTTGCCTGCGACCCGCGTGTTAAAGTCACGGGTAGCTGCGTCAGGTTCGTGGTTATCTGCCCGCGCGTATTCGTTATCGACGCGCCATTTATGGAATCGTCATCAAAGCCCGAGTTCCTTACGATTATCCGCCCAACCGAGTTTGCCATGTCCAGGTATACCTTTTCTATTACAACGGCTGCCGTATTGCATTCCATAGTCTTGTTCCTTATATCGTTGCCCGTGGACGCCTGGATATTGACCATCCAGTTCAGCGTCAGCGTTGCAACGACTAGCACTATGCCCACAAGAATCACTGCCGCCACGAGCGTAGATATTCCTTTCATCAGCAGCCCTCCGCCCTTGTAGTCTCGTCTGACAGGCAGCTCGTGGTTATCACGGATTTGCTGTAATTCGCGCAGGCCGGCAACGCGCTGCTGAGGTTAAATGTTATGAGCGCCCGCTGGCCCCGCGACATGTCCATCGGCAACTGCGACGCATTGGCAAGCGCCATGCCGACTCCTCTCTTGTTCAGTATACTCGCGCTCACCACCTGAGCGTCGCCTTTTGCCAGAACGTACATCCTGCTCACGTTATTCTGGAAATCCAGATAAACGTTTTCTATGGTAACGACGTTGCATTCCGTGACGAACGAGGACTTGTTTGAGAGTGCCTGCGTATCTTTCCGCACAAGCGTAAGAGCCCACGGACTCAAAATAGTGGCAAGCGTGAAAGCTATTGCCAGCAGCAGAACGGAAGCTATCAGCGGCGATATTCCTTTCATAATCAATATTTTGTGCCGATTCTATATAAATAAGTCTTTGCCGTGTTCAGCCTATAGCTCTGTTGATTATTTTCACTTCGTCTATCACGCCATTGAAGAATGATGTTGGATTGTCTCGGCGGGTGGCGCCTATAGTAAATCCCGTATCTGCGTTGCATACATTGCCCGTAGTAGGCACGGGCGCGCTCGCATCAAGAATTCCATCAACATAAAGCATGATTTGCATGCCATTGTAAACCATAGCGCCATGATGCCATGCGTTATCATTGATAATCGTATTTCCGGTGATGTCAAATCTGTTTGTTGGATTAACACAACCGCCCGTATAGCCCGCGCCGTGCAAAGTTCTTTCTGTCGGATATTTGATAATCACGATGCCCGAGCCGCCCGAGCCGCCATTATTAGTTCCCGCCGCGCCTCCGCCTCCTCCTGTATTCGCAGTGCCTGATGCGCCATTGCCTCCAGAAGCGCCCGCTCCTCCTCCGCAGGTGGCGGAACCTCCTGAGGTAGCTCCGCCTCCTCCTCCTCCGCCCGCATAACAGACGGAAGAACCGGAGATGCTGTTGCTTGTTCCGTTTCCTCCCGCTCCTCCAGCATTTCCATTTCCATTTGCTCCTGCCGAGGAAGCTCCACCGCCACCGCCTCCACCGAATGCCTTTGTAACGCCATTGCCGCCATTATTTCCTTGCGATGGAGAAGTGCTTGGCGTGTTGCCCGCGCCTCCCAAGCCCGGAGTATGAGCCTCTCCGCCGCCGCCGGAACCACCTGCTGCTCCATTAACATTTCCTCCCATACTGCCTGCTGTTCCTCCTCCACGGCCTCCGCCTGTTGCGGTTATCGTGCTGAATATAGAAGCTGTGCCATTTTCATTATTTACGCTATTGGGAACGGCTCCCACGCCTCCAGCTCCAACCGTTACGGTGTATGCTTGAGCGGTAATGCCGAAAGACGGATTATACCTATATCCTCCCGCTCCGCCGCCGCCAGAGCGTCCGCTACTATATGAGCCGCCGCCGCCGCCGCCAACAACGAGGACTTCGGCATTAAGATTTCTATTTGCCGTGAATGTTCCGCTACTTGTAAATGTGTGAATGGTATAACCTCCACTGTATGTTATTGTTCCGCCTGTTACATTATCACTGCCCGTGAACATGGTAAATGCTCCGGGACTAAACCCTGACGCAAATTTATCAAATATTGTCCCGCTCGTGCTATTTGAATTGGACGTTTTAAACCATCCACTAACTGTAAATGATGTAGTGTTTTGCCACGCATAATCGGAATTCACGACATAATCATTAATGCCGTCAAAAGTGAGTGCTTTCTCATATCGGCCAGTGTAATCATATATGTGCGAGTCATACGCCGTCGTGCCTGTGCCTTCTTCAAATCTCCATGCTCCTACAATACCGTGTCTTACCATTACGTTATTCATGCTCTGATTTATTTCTGCCGCATTCAATGCGCGATTCCAGATTTGGACTTCATCAATGGAACCAGTAAAATAAGTTTCCATGCCTGCATTGGAATTGTAACCTATAGTCAAAGGATAAATATAGTTAGTCATCGTGATAGCGCCACTTACTGGCAAACTCGTTACCGCCACATTTCGCAATTTCAAATAGTTACCGCTTCCTCCTGTCCCAGAACCGTCATCCAATTTGAATCTAACATACAGAGGCGTAGTAATTGAGGAACCTGTATAAGAGAGGTCTTGCCAGTTGCCGTTGGTGGAACCTGTTGTTTGACTTTGTGTAGTCCATGACGTTCCATCGGTACTGGTTTGTAAGTGAACTGTTGTGCCCCAGTTAGAGCCGCCTACTCCTTGTGCTGAAACAGTGCCTGACCACCTTTTGGGAAGTATGGTAGCATTTTTCCCAAGTTGAAGAAGGTGACTTATGCCCCATCCACTTCCTCCTTTCCCTCGCACCTCTGTGCCCTGGTAGAGAATGGCCGCTCCTCCTTCCGTTGCCGCAGTAATATCAAAATATTTTAGAGCATCTGCTAATGAATTAAGTTCAATAACAGAATTAATGGCTTCAAACTGCGTGGACCTATTTTCAGTACCTTTTAGTACTCCATTAATATATATTGATGCAGTAAAATCATCATATGTTCCTACTAAATGATACCAGCCCGTAGATGTAATACTATTATCTCCGCCTGTTACCTCTATCACAGAAGAATTACCAATGACTGCAAATCTAATCTGGTTTACTCTTGATAGAGATGCCCTATCATCCCAAAAAACTGCATATCCGTCTGCACCACGAATATTTGTTCTTGACAATATATATGCAACATGATTATCTAACGAAGCAGAACTCGTATCAATATAAACCCATGCAGATACTGTTACGGTATTAGTTGGATTTAAACTTGACGAATTTAAAATATTGACATAATCATTAATCCCGTCAAATTTCATCGCGTTCCCGTACTTCCCATCTACCTGTGCAGGGCAATCAGGACACGCGGGGCGCAATGTCCCGTCATTCCAGCTCTCGCCGGAAAACGTGCCGTCGCTACCACCGACGGAATCTTTAACGACTGTGCTCAATGTTGCGTCATCAAACTGCCAATAATTGGAAAGAACAACCGGATTGTCCGCGTCTATTTCATTTCCTGCGGCGACTATTTTTATTTTTCCAACTGGCAGACTCGCCAGCTCTATCTGATTGAAAACCAGCGTGCCGACCCTGCCCGGCGCTATCGGGGATGCGAGCGTCGCTGTAACGGGCGTTCCGTTCATCAGCGTGGTTACCTGCGTGACAGGCGACGAGCCTACGTTCTTTATCGTAATCGTCCCGCTGCCGGATGCCACGGGTCCTATTAACTGCCCCTGCGTGAAAATTTGCGACTGTGTTGCCTGCTCGGCTTGTGTGCCGCTTTGCACGACAACCGTCTGGAAAAACGCAGCGGTGAAGCCGATTATTGATATCGTGATGAGAAGTAATAATATTATCGCGATGACGGACGTTATTCCTTTCATGATATATATTGCACGTCCGTAGTATTAAAATTAAACGTACCGTCAGGGCTTTGTTTAAATAATCTGTCGCAATACGATGGGTTGCGATGTTTGCTTTCTGAAACACAACGAGCTGTGGTATGAAACCATTTATTAAACAAAGCCTACCGTCAGCATCCCTTTGGCACGCCATCAAATCTCACGGAATCGCACGCGCTCCCCACTATTGCGAAAGAGAAATTGGCGCATGCCGGTATCAACGAAGACGTATCAAAGTTGAAATAGGCGTAGCCTCCTCTCGTCACGTTCACTGGAAACTCCGTGAGGTTCGTCGCCGGCGTTCCCGTGTTGGAATAAACCACAGCCGAGCGCACCTGTTCGTTCGTATAGCCGGAGTTTCTTACTATCATCCTTGCGCGGCTGTTCGCATTGTCCAAGTATACGTCTTCTATGCTCAGCGACGCCGCGTTGCATCGAACGGTCTCATCCGTCTTGTTTTCCACAGTCTTCGTCGTTGAGCCGATAAGCGTGTTGAACCATCCGGCAAATATCGGCACGACCGTGACAGCTATGGCTACCATAAGCACCGCCGCGAGAATCGGCGAGATTCCTTTCTTATGCGATGAACCTGACATTCTTTGCACCCCTAATCTTTTGAAACATTTTGTCGTCGGCGGTTATAAGTATGACAGATACATCAAGAACGAGACGCATAGCGTTTGCCCCTCCACTCCCTAACTATGTCCGTCATATTGGGACTTTTTTTAGAGGACACTTCCTTTCGTATGATGTCCATGGCATTGGAAGCCCTCTGTATTTTCGCATTATCGCTATATTTTGACACCGTCATATACTCAAATCTCCCTCCCTTGTGTCTCTTCCGCATCCTGTCCTGAAACGCCATGACTTTCGCCATTTCTATTATCATGAGAATATGTGACGCGCTTTTTATTTAAACTTTCTTGCCGCGAACACTTGTCACGGTAAAGACTAAGACGCGCCAGTCAAACTGCTGAAAGAAAAGGACTCATCAGGCATGGTTGTATTTTAGCGGTGCGGTTCGTCTTCGGCTTTATTACAAGGAATTCGTAGAATTCCTTGTATGCCCAAAGACTTTCCACGGAAAGTCTTTGTTGTACTTGTTGCCGTCCTGTCAAAGAGTGAACCACTAATCCGCACCCATCTCAGCTGCCCGCCAAAGATGTGCAGCTTTCGTTATGCAGGAATGTATTTGAAAGAACAAGCGGGATTATAAATTATTTCTTTTTCCGAGCTCCACAGCAATGTCATATAAAACGTTTATATGTGTGGTTTCTTCCTTATCACTGTCCGTTATACCTCTTTCCAATTTCCTCTGTACTACATGGTTACTATATCTTAATTTCATTCCATAGCCCTCATAAACATTGCTCGTAATACACGTCGCTGCCGTAGTAGCTGTCCGTGACTCCGGGGCAGTTGTCCGTGGCAAAGCGGACGCGGTCTATGGAAGAAACAGGCATACACATGCCGCCTGTATCATAAGGATACCACTTGGTTATCACCTTACCCGATGTATCCTCCACTTCCACCCGGAATTCTGTGTTCGCCTTCGCGTTCTCGTAGCGGGTATAATACGAAGACGCGCCGTTCTGGTTCGTGGACTGGTTTACAAGACCGGTAGCGTTGAAGAGGCGCACGAACATTATATTGGGATAAGTGACATTTATGTTCAGCGTTACGTTGAAAGAACGGTTAAACGACGAAACGCGCACTTCGTCTATCGTGCCATTGAATGCCAGCGTTTTGTTTACCGTGGCATTCACCCCGCCGATGAAAGAATTGCTCCCGAAGACGACCATGCCGCGGTTGGAAGACGAATTTACCAGATGGCTATCCAGATACAGCGATGCCGTGCTGTCATTGTATGTTCCTGCGACATTGTGCCATCCCGTCGTCCATGAAGATACGTCGTAGCCTGCCGAAGTGTTGCCTGCCGTAAACCGCATCGTGGTTCCCGTCTTGTGCAGGGAAAGCCCGCCGAGATAGCGGTCGCGGATTTCCTCGGGAGAGAGCGTCCTGTTGTATATGGCAACTTCGTCTATCGTGCCGTTCCAGAAGTATGCGCTATCTCCCGACTGCCCGCCCACAAACAGGTTGACGTCATTCCACATGGCATCTCCTGCCGTGTATGTAAGCGTTTCCCTGGGAATGCCGTCCTGATACGTTTTCCAGTTGGCGGAAGCCAGCGACTTGTCGTAAGTGACGGCTATGTGAACCCACCGGTTTAACGCGGACGTGTCGCCCCACAGCAAGCTAGTTGTACCCGGTGCCAGAAACCACTTTTTACTCGCGGCGTAATAACCAACGGCTAATCTGCCCTGTGCATAATAACTCTTGGAAATCCAGAAGCTCCATTTGTCCTGCTTTAGGTACACCCATCCCATGATTGTAAGGGTGCCGTTGATTTTCAGGCGTGCCGGATTCCCGAAATCGATGTATTGGTTGACACCATTTAAATCCCACCCCGTCCCGAACCTGCCGCTGTTCGTGAACGTCGGGCTGTTCGTGGCAGTGCCGGAGTTGCCGTAAGGCGACGAGTCTTTTACGCCGCTGGAACCCGTGCTGTTCTCCGAAAAGTGCGTCAGCAATACCAGCCCTGCATCCGTGTTGCTTATCTGCGACGGCGTGGCGAATATTGTGTAGTTGTTTGAAGCGATATTCTTGTTCATGTTTATCCACGCTTCCACGGTGCCCGTGTTATTGCTAAAACTGCTGGAGGCAAGTTGCACGTAGTCGCCAGCACTATCAAATGTTATCGCCGAGCCGAACTTGCCGCTGCTGTTCCATGCGGGGCATTGTGCCGCGGCGCCCTGGCACACCGTACTGCCGTTGAACAGCGTTCCGGTTATACTTGAAGAATTGTCCGTGGCGTTTGTCCCGCTACTATAATCAAAGTGATAAAGCATCGTCGTGTTCGTGTCGTTGAAGTAAGCGGCACGGGTGTCCATCGTTCCGACGGGCATGCGGGGCGACGCCCAAATCTGTATGGCATTGAAAGCTTCGTTCGTCGTGGAGCCGGCGCTCAGCGAGGAAGGAGTGCCGTAAAGGACGTGGGATATTCCGTTGCTTAACGTTATAATGATGTTTGACAGCGAAACGCTCTGCGAACCAGTGTTTTCTATGGACGCGTTCAGAGAGTAAGGCGAGCCTGTGAAACAGTTATAATTGCACGCAACCGAGACATTACGAACGTAGAAAGAAGCCATCTGGCACGCAAGCTTCGTGGTCGTCTGGTTCTTCAGCTCCTGCCCCTGACTCTGAAAGAGAGACGTCGCCCATCCTGATATGATGGAAGCCGTCGTGACAGTGATGATTATCATCAGTATGGCTATTATAAGCGGGTCTGCCCCCTTCATGCTATTTCTTTCGCGGTGGCGGTATTTATTTGTGGAGTAAAGGCTAAAGACAGGGATTTCGGCAAGGCAATCTAGCTGGCGCACGTGAGGTTAACGAACCCGCCATGAAACAAAAAGATTCGCGATGCCCTTTTCGTCTCTACTCTCCCGTCGCAATGCCGCAAAACCAACCTTTTAAATTTTGCCAAGCAAGACTAACGAATGAGCGAACGGCTTGCCCAGACGCGGGAAGAAAAAATCAAGAAGCTGGAAGAGCTGCGGCGCGAGGGCGTCGAGCCGTTCGGCGCCAAAAAGTTCGTAAGAAGCCATAAGATTAAAGACATCGTGGATAAATTTTCCTCCCTGAACGTAGATGAACGCAGGGAAAACGAGAAGGTCTCGGTCGCCGGCAGGATACGCTCAATAAGGCGCCACGGCGGCGGCGGATTCGCCGACATTGAAGATGTTTCGGGAAAAATACAGTTATGGATTTCCACTGGCAACATCGGCGAGAAGAGCTATTCGATTTTTGAGAAAACGGACGCTGGCGACGTCGTGGGCGTTAGCGGCTACGTTTTCAAAACAAAACGCGGCGAGTTGAGCATCTGGGTGCAGAGCTTCACCCTGCTCAGCAAGGCACTGCGCCCTCTGCCGTCGTCATGGCACGGATTGAAAGATACGGAAACCCGTTATAGGCAGCGTTACGTTGACCTTATCATGAATCCGGGAGTCAAGAACACGTTCTTCACGCGCAGCAGGATAATCCAGGGAATGCGCGAGTTTTTGGTGGGCAGAGGCTACTTGGAAGTGGAAACGCCCATCCTCCAGCCGATATACGGCGGCGCGTTCGCCCGCCCGTTCGTGACGCATCATAATTCGCTGGACATGAAGATGTACCTAAGAATTTCCAATGAAATGTACTTGAAGCGCCTCATAGTAGGCGGGCTTGAAAAGGTCTTTGAGTTCTCTCCGGATTTCAGGAACGAGGGAATAGACACGTCGCACAACCCCGAGTTTACGCTCTTGGAAGCGATGACCGCTTACGATGACTACAAGGACGGCATGGACCTCGTGGAGAATCTTATAGCGCACGCATTGAAGAAAGCGCTCGGCTCCGCGAAAGTAAAATATCAGGGAGTGGAAATTGATTTCAAAGTTCCTTGGAAACGGATTAAGATGGTGGACGCGATAAAGGAGCATCTCGGCATAGACGTCATGAAGAGCAGCGAACAGGAACTCCGAGATTACGTGAAGAAGCGCGGCATAGAAGTCAAGGACCGCGCTAAAAAGGGGGAGCTGATGAATCTCGTGTTTGAGGAGTTCGTGGAATCAAAGCTTATCCAGCCGACGATTGTTTATGAGTATCCCGTCGAGATTTCCGCCCTTGCCAAGAAGTGCGATGGGAATCCGGCGTTCACCGAACGCTTTGAGATGTTTATCTTTGGCAGGGAAGCCGGCAATAATTACACGGAAATCAACGACCCTCTGGAACTGAGAAAAAGGTTTGAAGAAGAGCTGAAGCGCGGCAAGGCGGGCGATGACGAGGCGCACCCGATGGACGAGGACTTCCTGCGTGCCGTTGAATACGGCATGCCCCCGACCTGCGGCATAGGGATAGGCATTGACCGGCTCGTCATGATAGCCACGGATTCCCCGTCAATACGCGATGTTATTTTATTCCCTGCATTACGAATAACGAAAGAGGAACTGCACGGCGACGAGGATAAAGACAGAATTCTGAAGGTCAATAAAGGCAAGTAATGCGCGCGTTTTTTACCGCTCTTCAAACATTCCCAGACGGAACAAAAGAGTTCCCGTTCTCATTGGGTGTAACATGGAATATGTTATTAATGCCGCACAGAAGCTTGCATAACTTCCCACGGCACTGCCAGAGAACATATAATCATCTCCAGCCGCGCGGCGTCCAGCTGCCTTTAAACACTGATAGTTATGCGCAAAGTTTCCGATGAACCCCATAATTACCTATTCGTGCAATCCTTATAAAATTTTCGCCGCCTCCCTCAATGCGTTCTTCTGCGCACTGTGCTTCAGCTCTTTCATCGCCTCGCCGTAGGACACCCACTGGTGACCATCGTGCTCCTCACCCGTCTTCACGTCTCCCGAAGACGAGTCAACAACGAACACGCTCTGCATCGCGCCGCTGTACTGGGACGGGTGCCCGCCGGGATAATTATATTTTATTATGTACGGCACGCGGGCGCGTATCGCCACGTTTTCCAGCCCTGTTTCTTCTTTTATTTCCCGCAGCAACGCGTCTTCCTCTTCCTCGCCCTTGTCTATGCCGCCCTTGGGAAATTCCCAACCCTTCCAGTTGCGGACGCGGCGGAGAATCAGGAACTTTCCTTCTCTCATGATTATGGCGAGAACGCCTTTCCGAAGTGCCATAATAAAGTTATGCAGGGAATGTTATAAAATAATGAAAAGCGGGGGACGAATAGTGAAAATCTGCCACTTTCCTCTTAAAAATACTTGCTTAAAAAGATGTTTGCAATATACTCTTCCATGTCAAGGGCATTGGATGACATGGTGATTATAACTTCTCCGCAAGCTGAAGCGTTTGCCAGAAGTATGTATGGTGCTTTGCTGAAAAAGGCCGGAAAAGGATACGACGGCATTCCATTCAGCACTATATCCGTAGAACCCTTCAATAACGGGGAGATTGGCGTTCAGATACCGCAGAATCTTAGAAAGCGGGACGTCTACGTCGTGCACACATTTTCCAATGGCGGCGTATATGAGCCCAATACAAGCCTTATGGAATTGTATCTCATTGACGATGCTGTAAGGAGGGCTTCTGCCACTGAAATAACATATGTTCTTCCTCACATTCCATACCAGCGGCAGGACATGAAAGACAAGCCGCGGGTCCCGATAAGTGCCAGAAGGGTGATGGATATGCTTATTCTTTACAGCAACCCACCGACCCGCATAGTCACGTTTGACATGCATGCCGGCCAGATTCAGGGATTCAGCCAGTGCCCTGTGGACAATCTGGAGGCTCTTCCTCTGTTCTTGGAACATTTCAAAAGCGACGGATTCCCTCCCGATATTACAGTCGTTTCGCCTGATGCAGGAGGCGTCAAGCGAGCAAGGGCTATGGCGCATAAAATGGGCGCCGGTTTGGCGATAATAGACAAGCGCAGGCTCCCGCGGGACGAAGCGGAACCCATGGGATTGCTCGGGGAAGTCACACCAACAGCAATAATAGTGGACGATATGGTTGACAGCGGCGGGACGTTGCTAAAGGGGGCAAGCCTCCTTAGAGAGCACGGCGCCAAGGAAATATACGCGTGTTGCACGCATGCTATCCTAAGCCCTTCAAACGGGACAACCGCCGAAGAAAAATTTGCCAACTCCGGCATCAGACTGGTAGCAACGGACACTGTGCCAAGAAGCGATGCTTATCTGGAAGCCAACAAGAGCTGGCTCACGATGCTGTCTGTTGCGGATATGGCAGGCGATGCCATCCACAGAATCCAAACAGGAGCATCGGTAAGCGAATTGTTCCGGGGATATTGATTTGCGAAAATGCGCGAAAAGAATCCGTTAACACTCAATAAGGAGGGTTTGAAACGTGCTTACTTAGTGTACCATCCTTCACGAACTGAGCTACGTTAAAGCCTACTGCCCTGTCGGCATCTCTCTGCCGTATAAGATGATACTGTATAAGCTCGTCATCAGAAACCGCAAGAACTTTAGAATATTGACCATCTATAACTCTCATCACATACTCAATAGTTTCGTGCGGTATATCTCCCGAATATGCCAGTGCAAGGCAAAAGCGTTCGCCAAGGTGGATGCAATCGCCGGGGGCGACACTTGCCACTGTATTCTTCCCTGTTCTCACAAGCCTATAATCATTGTTTCTGACCATCGCCACTGCATTGGCAACGGCGGCTTTCTTCACAGGAACCGAGAATTGGGTGAATACGTCAACAACTTGCATTACCCTGACAGGCCCATACCAATCTATATGGGCATCTTGTGTGAAATACCCGTCCATGATTGTTGAAACATCGTTATATAATGAAAATAATGGAGCGGACTCTTCGCCGTCTCGCAGTTGCCAAGGCAATAGCTGAAATTCCCTAACCCACGAACTGAACGTATGAGTTGGTATCATTATATAATAATGGCATTTAGATATTTATAATCAATCATGCCATTCAAAGAAACAAATAATGCGAGGGGCAGGATTTGAACCTGCGAAGGCACTAAGCCACTAGGTATCTCCGAACACCGTCTGAGCCTAGTCCCATTGGTCGGACAGGTCGCCTAAGCCTAGTCCCATTGGCCGCTAGGGGACCCTCGCTTCTGCGACTATATTCTTGGGGAAGACATTAAAAGCCTTTTCACTGCTGCCGCTTATTCTCTCCACGATGAGCCCGTTTTCCCGCAAAAAGCTAGTCAACTCTTTTTTGTCGTAAAGATAGTAGTATCGCATGTGCTTCGCGCCGCCGTGATTCCACGGCACGACCGCTTCCCTTTCCGCTTTCTCAAAGCGCGGCTGTTCCCTGTTCCACACTGTAACGAGAATGCGCGCGCCGTTGCGCGCGGCGCGCGCGCACTCGCGCATGCATTCGCTCCGTTTTTTCATCGTATGAAGCGAATTAACGAGCAGTATTTTTTCAAAAATGCGCGGCTTGAACGGCAGCGCCGCGGCATCGGCGCGGACGAGCAGCGCTTTTGCATTTTTCTTTTTCGCCTCGCCCCGCGCCGCTATGAGCATATTTCTGGAAAAATCCACGCCGACAAACGTTTTCCCTGCAACGAAATTCCTGCCCGAGCCGCAGCCAACGTCCAGAATAACGTCGCCGTCCTTGACAAATTCTTCAGCCTCCGGCAGTGCCCGCGTCCTGTACTGCGCCCACGACGGCGCTATGCGTTCCCAGACTTCGCGCTGGTCCATACGAGTAAGTAAGAAGTAAAAACTTTAATTGCAGCTACCCGCTTCGTACAGTTGCGCGGATTCGTTTTCGGCTTTACTTGTTTATCGTTTAGCGTCTTACGAATGCATCATCCGATAAACACCGTTATCGCCGGCCCGAACTGATAAGCAATCAATGCGTTGACTAAAAGATACATAACAGCGCTGAACCAGTTTATCGGCTTGCCCAGCAACACGCCTTCCGAAAGCGCGTAACCCACGTCTTTAAGCAACGTTACAGCCACGGCGAGATAGAGAAACGGCAACGTTGCGAACATGCCTGCCACGGCGCCGCCCAGCGCGTCCACGACGTTGTTGGGATGCGGCACAAAAAGCGGCCAGTCCGGCTGCTGCAGGGGCAGCAGCACGAACCGCATTGAATGAAGAAGCGGTATCACGACTATGCCGAAAATGAAAGCGGCTATCGGCCCGTACGCGATGCCGAGCATTAACGTCGCCATCGTCGTCAGTTCTATTCCAAAATACTTCAGCGTATTTATTATCACGATTTTGTCTATCCATATCAGCACGTAAACCGCAGCCAGCACAAACCCGCCTATCAGGTAGAATAATCCTGCCCCGACAAGCAACGTCAACAGCAAAAGCAGAGCTTTGTTTATTTTCATATAACAAGAACATCTGGCGACAGGGTTAAAAACCAATGCTCCCGGCGGGATTCGCCGGAGGACGTGCGTCCTCCGGAGGCGATGAAGACTCTGTCTTCATCGTGAACCTTCGGTTCAAATCCCGATATGCTCCCGGCGGGATTTGAACCCGCGTCACAAGCTTGAGAAGCTCGTATCCTTTCGACTTATGATGGGCCGGGCTAGACGACAGGAGCCTATCCAACGATAAGTGGGAATTCAATATTTAAGCTTTCTTTTCTCTGTCACTTCACAAAACTTATTGTCGCCCATATCAATACCATTCCTGCGAGCATGGAAGTGAGCTGCACCACCGAAACGCGGGCACCGCGCTGTGCGACAAGCTGTGGCAGAAGGTCCGCGCTTGCTATATAGATAAAATGCCCTGCCGTATAAGCTAGAAGATAAGGCAGCGCGGTCTCAAGATGAGTAAGGAAGAAGAACCCGACTATGCCTCCTGCCACGGCGGCAAGCGCGGAAAGAAAGTTGAACATTATGGCTTTCGTCCTCGTGAACCCTCCATAAATGAACAGGAAAAAGTCGCCTATCTCCTGCGGTATCTCGTGAAATATTATCGCCATAGTCGTGGTTATGCCCAGCGCTGGAGAAGAAAGAAAGCTCGCTGCTATCACGATGCCGTCAATGAAATTATGGAACCCGTCCCCTATCAGGTTCAGGTACGTGAAGGCGTGCCTGTCCTTGGCGGCATGGTGGTGATGCCAGTGGATGAATTTTTCCAGCATGAAAAAGCTCACGATACCAAAAAGCGTGAGGAGCATGACGTTAGGCGCCCCGTAATCAAGCGCCTCAGGTATCAGGTCCAGGAACGCCGCAGCCAGAAGCGTGCCCGTAGCGAAGCTCACCATCGCCGGCAGCATCCTGCCAACCAGCTTCTTGCTTGCCGAGAGGGTCATCACTCCAATAAGCGATACGAGGCTTACTGCCAATACTGCCGCAAGTATTTCAACGAGAACCATATCAATGACCATGCGAGGCGACGTCCAGCAACTGTTCCGCCACGATTACAACGCCCATTATCAAAAGAAACATCGGCTCAAGCATCTGACCGGAAATGCCGCGCAATATGAGAATCACGCCTATGGCTATGGTTATCATGTTCACGACAAGGTCGAACATTCCCACGCCTTTCATGACAGTATATCATCGGGTTAATAATAAATACTTTCATTGTTAATAATATTTCCATGAAATACGAAAGGTGTTATTAACGGCAAAAATCGTGTCCGTGTCTTTAAGCGAAGCGCTACTGGACAAGCTGGACGCCGCTTCTGCGGAACTCGGCTTTTCGGGCCGCTCCGAAGCCGTGCGTGCAGGCGTGAACGCGCTACTGGACGAAGCCAAGAGCAGCGAGCTACGCGGCGAAACAGAGTGCATAATGCTCGTCATGCACTCGCCGAAAGGGGAGGATGCCGTGACCAGGACGAAGCACGATTATGAGGGCATAATAAGAACGCAATTGCATTCCAACTTAAGCAACGGCAAGTGTATGGAGATATTCGTCCTAAACGGCCCGGCAGAAAAAATAAAGGAATTCTACCACAAGGTCCGCGCCACGAAGAAAGTGGAAAGCGTCAGGCTCGTCGTGGCGTGATGGGTGTTTCTTTTTCCAAGGTTTTTCTTTTGCAAATGGGCTTTCATTTATAAGATGTTTTCTTTTTCCAAGGTTTTTCTTTTGCAAAAAGAAAAAGCTTAACGGACCCGACGGGATTCGAACCCGCGACTTCTTTGGACCAAACGTTGGTCCGAAGCTTCGCTTTTTTCGCTTTACATGGCGAAAAATCAAGCGCTCTATCCAAGCTGAGCTACGGGCCCGATTAATTATAGTCCGCAAGGCTTAAAGCAGTTTATAAAGGTTGCTGCGTTCCATTTTATACGCAGTATGTGATAAGACGCGGGCGAAAAATGGAAAAGAAACCGCCACGAATGCGATTGAGAATATGCCATAAATACGGGCATATGTTTAACTAACAGAAGTGAATTAGAATGCGCACGGGGCAAATGATAACACAGATGGAAGGAGATGAGACTTCATTACCGCGAAGGATAACTGTGTATACATCGGATATGAGGCAGGTAGGTTTACAATATGACCGCCCATGGGAAACAGTCGTCATTAATTCTGCAGAGAATCGAGGATGCCCAGAATTTGGTGACTATATCTTACACGCGGAAGGACTAGAAGGACGTGCATTGCATCATTATCATGTTGTTGTCGAAATGCGAAAGCATGGTTATATGCCAATTTCCCATCAAGACGACTTTGAAGAAAGAAGGAAAGATGAAGAATGCGAAGCGCTATGTGCAGATCTAAATGCGTTAAGTATTGTATTTGCAAAACTAAACGGCATAAAAATTTGGAATGAACGATTGGCCGAAATTCCAAACTTGGCGTTTACATCCGAAGAACTTGAAAAAATAAGATTTCTGAAATATTTACGAGATTGCGGAATGATTTAACCGAGTAATTTTCTGTCGTCTATCGAATATTTTCTGAAACCAGATAATTTTTGTGAGCGCCTGAATTAGACTTAACAATTATTTCATTGCTTTCTCTACTGCTTTCCGCGCCGCCTCGGGCTTCGCCCTGCCCTTCGTCTTTTTCATGAGCTGCCCGATGAGGAAGTTTAACGATTCTTTCTTTCCGGCACGATAGTCTTCCGCCGCTTTCGCGTTTTCTTTCACCACGTCCTTTGCCAGCGCGTCCAACTTTTTGTCATCGCCTATGGCGGCAAGACCTTTCGCCAGCGTTTCCGGCTCCTGCGGCTTCTCCACCATCTTTCTGAATATTCCTTCGCCCGCCTGTTCCGTAATCTTGCCTGAGCTAACCATCGTTAATAGCTTGATTATCTGCTCATCCGTTATTCCCGTGTCCTTCATTCTCACGCCGTTATAATTCAGCGTCTTCTTTATGTCGCCTGCGAACCACTTCGCCGCGAAAGGCGCGTCTATCTTCTTTGAAACGCCTTCAAACATCTGCGCCAAGTCAATCTCCGACACGATGGCTTCCGCCAGCACGCCGCTTACGCCCATCTTCGCGTATCGCTTTATCTTGTCCCGAGCCATCTCAGGTAGCGTCTTCTTTATCGCTTCTATAGATGCCTTTGCCAGCGTAACGCGCGGCAAATCCGGCTCAAATATATAGCCGTAATCGTCTTCCTCTTCTTTCGAACGTTGCGAGCGCGTGATGCCTGTGAGCGCGTCCCATCCACGCGTTTCTCTGGCTATCGCCACGTTGCGCTTTATCAAGTTGTTCTGCCTTATGCCCTCGTACGTCAGCGCCCGCTCCAATTCCTTGAAGCCCGTGATGTTCTTTATCTCCACCCGCACGTCGCTTATGGAAATGTTCCCGTCCACTCTCATTGAGCCTTCGACAGACGGGTCCATGACACCCAGATATTCAAGTATGCTCGCCAGCTGCTGAAGGAACAGCCGCGCCTCTTTCGGCGTCGCAAAATCCGGCTCAGTAACTATCTCGCACAGCGGCACGCCCGAGCGGTTGTAGTCCACTAAGACGTAGTTTTTTTCGTGTACGATTCGCGCCGGGTCTTCCTCCATCTGCACGCGCCGTATGCGTATTTTCTTGCCGGCTACGTCTAACGCCCCGCCCTGCGCTATCGGCATTTCGTATTGTGTTATCTGGAAGTTCTTGCCCATGTCCGGATAGAAATAATTCTTGCGCGAGAAGAGCATCTCTTTTGGAAACGCACAGTCGAGCGCCAGTCCTATCTTCGCCGCCGCCTCAACGGCTTTTTCGTTCAGCACAGGCTTGCTGCCGGGAAAGCCGAGGCAGTATTCGCACGTTTGCGTGTTGGGCTCCTCGCTGTGCCGATTCGGGCACGCGCAGAACAGCTTCGTCTTTGTGAGCAGCTGAACGTGAACTTCCAGTCCGATTTTCATGATTATCACTTCAATTTTTTGTAAACGAGCATAAGATCCACCCACTTTCCGTAGTAATCTAAAGCTTTCGGTATTTTTCCCACTTTCTTGAATCCCATTTTTCTGTGAAATATCATAGATGCCCTGTTGTTGGCGAAATAAGAGGAATATATCATATCCACGTAAATGTCTTTGCATATTTTTTCGACAGTTCCCAGCATCTTCTTCGCAATTCCAAATCTCCTGTAATCATGAGAAACGGAAAGTCCGAGCTCTCCTATTCTATATGTAGCTCCCCGGCCGATGCGTATTCCCAATCCGCCTATAATCATTCCACTGGACTCGGCACAAACATAAATGAGTCTTTTCTCATTCGAATTGCCAATAGCTTCTTTGACCCACTTCTTTTCTTCGCCAAGTGTGTACTTCTTATTATCAAGTATCTTCGCTCTTTCTGCTACCAGAGAGTTTATTAGTTTAAGGAGCCCCTTTGCGTCACTCCTCTTAACGAAACGTATTACTACTTCCTCGCCGTTCTTCAGCACGAATTTGTCAATCACTTTCCCTTCCGTGAATATCATTCTTTCCCCTCGTAAGCGAAAGCGAGCGAAATTATTTTTTCCTCCTGTAGATGGTCGCCGATTAGATGGATGCCCGTCATTCGCGCGCAGGGCACGCTCACCGCCGGCATTCCCGCGAGATTGTGGGGCACCGTAAGCGCATCCATCTGGTAAGTCTGCATCGGCGTAAGCTTCTCTATTTCCGAAAACTTCGGCGGGAGCGCAGGCATCGTCGGCGCGGCTATCGCGTCGAACTTTGAGAAAATCCGTTTAAAATCTTTGATTACGAGCGTCCGCATTTTCATTGCTTTGAGATAATAAGCGTTCCTGTATCCGGCCATTCTTGCATACGTTCCGAGTATTATCCTACGCTTAGCTTCCGCGCCAAACCCGGCAGTGCGGACGGACGTAAAGTATTGGTTGAAGTCGCCCTTCATTGCCTGTTCCATGCCGTACCTCATGCCGCAGTAGCGGGCAAGGTTCGTGGACGCTTCAACCGTCGCGATTATGTAATATGCGTAAAGTGCGCTCTGCGTCGTGGGTAGCGAAACTTCCTCGTACGTAACGCCGTCTGACTCAAGTCGCTTTATCGCTACCCAGGCATTTTTTTCCACGTTTTTCTCCACGTTGATAAAATATTCTTTCGGCACCGCCATCTTCATCCCTTTGACGCTGCGCGTTTTCGTGTAATCTTTTTTCTTCGCGTCCAGCGACGTTGAGTCTTTTTCGTCTCTCCCTGCTATCAATGAAAGCGCAAAAGCCGCATCCCACACGCTCTTCCCCATCGTTCCTATCTTGTCCAGCGAGTTAGCGTAGTCAATGAGACCGTAACGAGAAACCAATCCATACGTCGGCGTGATGCCAACGACACCGCAGAACGCCGAGGGACATGAAATCGAACCACCCGTGCTTTCAGCGAGCGCGACGTGCGGCACGCTCAAAGCCGCCGTGAGCCCGGCTGCCCCGCCCGAAGAGCCGCCGCACGTTCTCTCTGTATCCAGCGGGTTCTTCGGTATGCCCCAACCGGAATTCACGGAAAACGTGCCGAAACCGAACTCGTCTTGATTCGTCTTGCCTATGATGCTGCCTGCGTCACGCATCTTCGTAACGGCAGTGGCGTCAAACGTCGGTTTGTATCCTGCAAGTATGCGCGACCCTGCGGTGCTCTGCATTCCTTTCACGCAGATATTATCCTTGACGGAAATGGGCATCCCTTTCCCCTTCATCCCTTCCTCGTGCTGGAAGAATTCATGCTTGCGCAGCGCTTTCAGTTCGCGGTTGAACGCTTCGTTGAAATCCTGCTGGTCAACGCTACCGGCTTTCAGCGACGCGAGAAACTCTTTTACGGAAATATTATACTTCATTTGTCAATCACTTTCGGGCCCTTGAAAAATCCTTTCTCCTTGTGTCTCGTGTTTGAAAGCGCTTCCTCGCGTGTTAAGCATTTTCCGGCGGTGTCGTCGCGCATGACGTTCTCTATGTCAACCGGCCGGAAGCTCGGCTCTTCGCCTTCGGCGACGCTCAGCGCATCAAACGCTTTTATCACGTCACCGAGCTCCCGCGAGAATCTTTCCACTTCTGCGTCCGTTAACTCAAGTCGTGCCAGCTTCGCGATTTTGCGCACTTCATCCATTCAGATAGTTACAAAGCATATTTATTAAATTCATCGCCTGAGGAGCTTTTCCGTTCTTTCCAGCAGTTTCTTTCCTTCTTTCAGCTGCTCCAGCCCCTTCTCCGTGGAGCGGTAATAATTCTTGCCGTCTTTTTCAACATAACCGCCCGCCTCAAGCAGAAACAGAACTTTATACGACGTCACTTCGCCCGGCAGGAACGCGAATCTTTTTTGCACCAGCGCCCTCAACTCGCTCCGCTTGCGGGCTTTCTCTTTGAGAAGCGCCACAAGAAAAATCCAGAGGTTCTCCTTAAGGAGCTTTTCCTCCAGCCGCTGGAGAGGCGTACGCATAAGTTTTTACAGTCTGTGAAACTTAAATAGTATCGCATACAAGAAATTTTACAGTCTGTAAAAGTGATATCATGGATAAGATAAGGGTTGCAATCATAGGCGTGGGCAATTGCGCCTCGTCGCTCGTTCAGGGAATCCATTACTATAAGGACGCGAAAAACTCCGTCCCGGGAATAATGCACACCGACATCGGCGGCTACCACATCGGCGACATAGTGGTAGTCGCGGCGTTTGACATAAACAAGACCAAAGTCGGCAAGGATTTGAGCGAGGCTATTTTCGCCGCGCCGAACAACACCGTGAAGTTCTCGGACGTTCCGCATACGGGCGTTACGGTGGAACGCGGCATGACGCACGACGGCCTCGGAAAATATCTATCGCAGATAATAGAAAAGGCCCCGGGGCCCACGGCGAACATAATAGGCATCCTGAAAGAAAGGAAGGTGGACATCGTCATCAATTATCTTCCCGTAGGCAGCGAGGAAGCGACGAAGTGGTACGTAGAGCAGACACTGGCAGCCGGATGCGGCTTTGTCAACTGCATTCCCGTGTTTATCGCCCGCGAAGAGTACTGGCAAAAGCGGTTCGAGCAGGCGGGCGTCCCGATAGTCGGCGATGACATAAAATCGCAGGTGGGCGCCACGATTGTCCACCGCGTCCTCGCCAATCTTTTCAGGAACCGCGGCGTACGCTTGGACAGGACAATGCAATTAAATGTGGGGGGAAACATGGATTTTCTCAACATGCTTGAGCGCGAGAGGCTTGAGTCGAAGAAAATATCCAAGACAAATGCCGTGATTTCGCAACTGGATTATGAGATACCGAAGAAAAACGTCCACATCGGTCCTTCTGATTACGTGGAATGGTTGGACGACAGGAAGTGGGCTTTCATTCGTCTGGAAGGCACGTCTTTCGGCGACGTTCCGCTCAATATAGAATTAAAGCTGGAAGTCGTGGACTCGCCGAATTCGGCGGGCGTTGCCGTGGACGCGATACGCTGCTGCAAGCTTGCCATGGACAGGAATATAAGCGGCACGCTGACGTCACCGTCGTCATACCTGATGAAGTCCCCGCCAAAGCAGTTCACGGACGAAGTCGCGCGCCAGAATACGGAAGAATTCATCACCGGGAAGCGGGAGCGGTAATTGTTATCCCAATCATCCCATAGCAGTGTAATAATCAAAAACGGCAGGTTATTCTACCTTCCCTAAATTCTTCGGGTGTAAAGACGTATCCCATAACCAAATAAGAAAGAGAATCGTTAAAACCACAAAAAAGCCAGCAGGCGGGAGAAGAGAGCGTACTTGATGTTCGTTTCCTTCTCCCGCTGCCGCTATGGGGTGTGGTACCTATAAGGTTCAGTGGAGCATCTCTATGCCCAGTTCGTGGCCTACTTTCGCGGCGACTTCCTCGCTACGCGTGGGTCCGAGGACGTAAGCGGATTTGACGCCTGTCACCACGGTTATCACCTGTATCTTTCCGCGGTATTCGGGCAGTATCCTTGCTCCCCAGATGACCTGCGCCTTCGGGTCCAGTTCGCTCTGGATCCGGCCACCTATAAGGTCTATCTCGTCCAGTCGCATATCGTCCCCGCCTATAACCTGGATAAGCGCGCCGCTTGCGCCTGCGTAGTCCACGTCAAGCAGCGGATGGTTCATCGCCTTCGTGACGGCTTCTTCCGCCCTGTTGCTGCCTTCAGCCTCGCCGACGCCTATCGTCGCCACGCCGCCCGAGCGCATTATTGCCCGTACGTCCGCGTAGTCTAAGTTTACTAGTGATGGCTCGGATATCGTCTCGGTTATGCCCTTTATCATCGTCGCCACCAAGTCGTCAGCTATGCCAAACGCCTGCTTCAGCGGCATATCTCCCGCCAGTTCCAGCAACCGCTGGTTCTCAATAACGATTACCGTATCGCATATCTCGCGCAGGTACATCAGCCCTTCTTCGGCTTTCCTTATCCTTGCGCCTTCCAGCTTGAACGGCAACGTCACAACAGCTATTACTATAGCGCCTGTTTCCCGTGCTATGCGTGCCACGACAGGCAAAGAACCCGTTCCCGTACCGCCTCCGAGGCCGCACGTGACGAATACAAGGTCCATTCCCTGCATTATCTCACGTATGTCTGCCTTCGTTTCAAGAGCCGCGTTCCTGCCTACTTCAGGATAGCCACCCGCTCCCAAGCCACGGGTTAGCTGCCTGCCGATAAGAATCCTCTTGTGCGCTTCCGTGACTCTAAGATGGTTCACGTCCGTGTTTATTGCCACTGTTGTAGCACCGCGAATGGTTTTTCTCGTGAGCGCAGTGATCGTATTGCAGCCACCGCCGCCCGCTCCTACGACCATTATTCTCGCTTTGTGCGACTCAAAAACCTCCTGTTCTGACATATTGAACACCCCTCTTTCGGAATTTATATTTTGGAATATGGAATAGCTTTTATAGTGAGTATGCCTATATTCCCCCTAGAAACAGCTTGTCCGGTTGTTTCGTGTCCAATGTCCAAGCGATTGTCCAAATCGCAGCTAATCTTCATTTTTGCGCGTTGTCCAGACGCGTAAAATACAATTCTATTAGCATATCCTGTTTTAAACCATTTCTATTTTTGAAAATATATGTTACATTTCATGCACGCTGTGCTTTGCACAAAAACTTCGCCCAAAACACATGTAAACTACCCGCCACGAGCAACTTGACGCACGATGCTGTATGACGGCTTCGCTTTCCGATGGCGCGTCTTCGTGAGAGGCGTAGTAAGGGGCGAACGTTCTGTGCATGCGACGATGACGGAGCGGGTTACTTTTCGACTTTTATTACGGGGAATTCGGAGAATTCCTCGCATACCCAAAAGACTTTCCACGGAAAGTCTTTGTTGTGCTTGTTTACCGTTTAGTTATGCTAACCCGCCATTATCTAACGCCTGGGACGCACCAGCAACGCCGCTTCGGTGGCTTTCGGCGCGCGGGTTGTAAAAGAATTCATTATGGAAAGGTTTCTAAATGGAAAATGGTAAGAAATGCGAAATTTTGATAAGGTGATTTTATGAAAACCGAAGCAGAAAGTGTTCAAGTATTTGAAGTGCGGATGTGGAGCAATAAATATTATGGAAAGCGAATAACACGCAAAGACCCTGTCAACATATACAATGGGATGATGTAATGGACGGTAAAACAAAAGAAAATTTTCACTTTCATTGCCGGCAAAATTGGTGGAAATAATAGAAAAGCTGCATGTAAAAACCAAAAAAAGTAATTATGACTTTTAAACACGTTTCCGACTTATCAAACAGAGGTCCCTTATTAAACAAAGCCAGCCTGCGCCAAATCTTTTTATACTGAATTCTACATAAATAAAGAAGGTGAAATGGTGGCAAAAGGTATAACCTCAGTGATTGCGGTAATACTGCTACTCCTCATAACTATAGCAGTAATCGGATTCGCTACGGGATTCTTCCAGACCATCGTCCAAACGTCCGGAACACAGGCCACGGACGCCGCACAGCAGACTGGCGACAGGTTGCAGAAAACCGTAGAGTTTGTCGCGGCATCCGCTGATACCGTGACTGTCAAGAACGCAGGAACGACTACGATGACTACTGCAACCGATTTGACCGTGCTCATAGCTGGCGTGCCCAAAACATGCACATGGTCTGCGGCTTCTGTCGCAGCCGGTACGACGACAACCTGCACCATAACAGCAACAGCCGGCAACGACTGCACGCCATCAGCGGCCGCGATAACCGTGGTAGCGCCCGGAAATGACGACACGTCTGGAAAATGCCCGTAAATTAGCTTCTTTCTTTTTTTTTAACTATTTTGATTTAATGTGTAAAAATCCACTGCGTTCAGGCATTGGATTTGCATACCGAATTCCCCAGAATCGATATTTAAAGTTAAGACTATTAAATTATGAGGTCTATGTATGGAAAAGAAACCCAGTACAATCAAAAACCAGAAGCCCGGAAGCTTCGTTCTCATTGATGATGTCCCTTACAATGTGGAAAAGATAGAAATATCCAGACCCGGAAAGCACGGCGCATCAAAGGCAAAGCTCACGGCGTCCGGCGTCTTTGACGACCAGAAAAAAATCATCGTCCAACCGGCAGACGCGCGCATAGACGTCCCGATGATAGAGAAGAGGACGTGCCAGATACTCAGCTTTGCCGGCGACAACGCGCAGATAATGGACGTGGAAGATTTCTCCCAGGCTGATGTCAAAGTTCCCATTGATCTCAAGGGCGCGATCAAGGAAGGCGACGAAGTGCTCGTATGGCGCTTCGGCAGTTACCTGATGATAAAGGGCAGGAAGTAAACTACCCGCCACTAAAGCGGCGGGCGTTATGAAAAGGAGGGAAAAGGACTCCTGCGCACGGTTCGGTTTTTGGCGGAGCTTGGTTTCGGCTTTATGACGAGGAATTCGTAGAATTCCTCGTATACCCAAAGACTTTCCATGGAAAGTCTTTGTTGTACTTGTTTACCGTAGCACAGCGGGGACTGGTATATTAACCCGCCCTTGCCTCATCCACCCGCTCAAGCGGATGGCTTTCGGTGTGCGGGTTGTAAATATCTTGTGCCAATTCAAGCAAAGCTTTCCCGAATTTCTCAAAGCATAATATGGCATCGCCTCGCGAAGCGAGGAATAGTCAGATATAATATGGGATACGACGCATTCGCAGAATGCGGGGTATGGATACAGATTCACGAATGAAATGAGTGAAGGGTATTGGGAATATGTAAGCAGCGCGTAATCATATAATTATAGCATCGACTTTTTGACGCAGCAAAAAGGGGATATGGAATCGCTTTATTTCCCTTGTAAAAACGTATATATATCCCACAGCTACAAATAACAGCAAAGGTTTCGATATGGCAAGAAAAAAAAGAAATGCAAGACCATCGCGCAGAAAGAAGCAGTCATTTATGACAAGCCATGATGAAGACAAGTTATTGCTCTTCACGGGCGGGCTTCTACTGGGCGTGGGGCTGTCCGTGTCCATATTCCTCCAGCAATGGTGGTACGGCGGTCTTGTAGCGGTGGCGCTTGGAGTTGTGCTCCTGCTCATAGAGCAGAGACATGAGTAATTTTTGATGCTTATTATTTTAATTTTTATCTTGTAGCTCAGTCATTTACCTTTTAATTCAGAGTATGTCATAATCATGTTATGGAGAGTTTTCTAACGGAATTAAACCGTTTCCTGTGTAAAGCCACACTATCCACTTACGCAGGCGGCGGCCCGGAAGCAGATTTTGTACAAGGCTTCACAGAACTGGAATACGACGAAGGAGAATGGGCGTATAAGGACAGTTATACCGGCTTTTTCCGCTCATGGGGTAGGGAAACAATATGGCATAGGGGAAAGCCTTTCTGGACCCAGTTGTATGGAGGAGGAATGGCGGCAAAGTTCCATAGTAACAAGGAATTCGCTCTCAAAACATTTGAATTTCTTAGGAAAGCGCTGTCCTGCGGGGAAAAACGAAAAGCATTCCAGCCGCGCGGTCCGAAGAAATTTTCCAGTGGCACGTGGAAATACATCTGCAATTGGAACGGCACCATTTCAAAATTCGAAGGAAGCGAAAAAATCCTGTTCAAACGCGATGTGGTTTTCACCCATGCTTTCTTAGGCGGCCTGATTCTGCCGGAAAAGTGAATGAACAACCTTACTCTTCAATCACGGCGTGAGCCTCTTCCTGTCACGCGGGAAGAGAACGCACTCTCGCACATTCTTAGCGCCCGTCAGCACCATCGTCAACCTGTCCAGCCCTATGCTCCATCCCGCGTGCGGCGGCATCCCGTATTTGAAGGCGCCAAGATAGAACTCAAAATTATCGGGATTCATCCCCCTGCGTTTCATTTCCTTGACCAGCTCTTCGTGTTTATGAATGCGCTGCGCACCGGAAGAAACTTCTATGCCGTCTATCAGCAAGTCATACGCCCTGCATATTTTGGGGTTGCCCGGTTCCGGCATCGAATAGAACGCCCTCAAGTCAGTCGGCCACTTCGTCACAATAGCCGGATTGAATTTCTTGTTTATTATCCTCTGCATTTCCGGCGAAAAGTCCTGCCCCCACTCAAGTCTGGATTCTTTGTTGACTATGTTCATTGCTTCATCATACGTTATCTGTTTTATCCTGTCGGGCACGTCCGGCTTTCTTCCCAGCATCTTTAATTCTTCCTTCGCTTCTTTGTTAATCTGGGAATAGATAAACTTTACGACACCCTGCATGTAGGCAAGCGCGTCCTGCTCGTCTTCAACGAAAGCCAGCTCTATGTCCATCTGCGTTGACTCGTTCAAGTGGAACGAGGTATCGTGCTCTTCCGCGCGGAAGACGGGACACTGGATTATGACCTTGTCCAGCGACGATGCCATCAGCATCTGTTTGTAGAGCTGCGGACTTTGCACGAGGAACGCCTCCCGTTCAAAATAGGATATGGGAAAGAGATTCGTCCCGCCTTCGGTCGCCGCGGCAACTATCTCAGGCGTATTGACAAGGATGAAACCGTGCTCTTCCAGATAGCGCACGAAAGAGCGCTGTATGATATCACGTATCCTGAAAATCGCGCGCACCTGCGGCCTTCTCAAATCTATATAACGATAATTCAACCTTGTGTCTAAAGAGGAAGTTATATTCGGGTCCGTCTCCATCGGAAGCGGCTTCTCGGCGCGGTTAATTACCGTAACGCTCGTCGGCACTATCTCCTTCCCGCCAGGCGCTTTTTCGTTTATTCTCACTTTGCCGCGAACGGCTATAACATCCTCCCTGTCCAGCGACTTTATGGTGTCCCTCACCTTCTCGTTCGTCTCGCCCGCTTTCGCGATGACCTGCGTCTCGCCCGTGCGATCGGCAACGAACAAGAATGTTATTTTCCCGCTATCGCGCACGTTACGCGCCCAGCCGGCTATCGTAACTTCCTTGCCGTCACTTTTGGCGTCTATGTCGGAAAAATAATGTGTCCTTATCATACGAATCCACCATACCCCTCGCTCACTTCGTTCGCAAGTGCGTATCCCATATTATCATTTGCTCCTTGCTCCACAAGTCGATGCCATATTATTATACGTGGCGTCGCCCTTATCACCGGTATCATGCGACGCCACCTATGTTGTAGAGAAGCGTAAAGAGCACGTACCATGTCATCGCATAAATGTACGCGCCGTTGTTGAGCAGCCATTTGTAGTCCTTCGGCTTCAGCCATAATTTCAGCACGCCCGACACGACGGCAACTATCAGCAACGCTATAATCAGCCCGTTTATCGGAACGCGCGCCACGCTTGACGCAACGGCTGCGGCAACGCCGGCAACGCCATAAACAATCATAGCCTTAGTCTCGTTCTGCATTCAACCACTTCAGTGTTTTCTGTTCCTTTCCCGCTAAAAGAGCCTGCGAAGTTATCCACGACTTTCTTGCGAAGTCAGGCAACCCTTTATTCCTTTCCAGCCAATCTTTTAAAAACGTTATAGTCCTCTCGTCAGACGTATAGCCGGTGCCGAAAAAGCCGTATTGCGCATGCAACGTCGCCACCTCCTTCTCGCGCTCGCTTTTGGCGAGTATTGACGCGGCGGAAACTTCAACGTGCGTAACATCCGCATAGTTCTCCGCCACTACGGGCGTTCTCGCCATAACAGAAAGCCTCTTTCCAAAACGCACCGTGTTCGTCTCGGGACAATCCACGATAGCTTTGTCCGGCCGAAGCGCACGTATTATTTCCGCCATTTTTTCCATTTCCAGCACGTTTAAGTTTCCCAGTTCAACGGCATCGTCTATCTCATTGACGCCCACCTTCAGCACGACGTAATCGTCCGCAATATCGCGCAACTTCGCCGCAATCTCTTCGCGCTTCGCCGCCACGAGCAGTTTCGAGTCCTTCGCGCCCAATGCTTTCAGTGTTGCGCGTTTACTTTGGTCTATAAGGTAGCCGCATATCATCATGCTGCCAAGAACCGGTCCCCGTCCTGCCTCGTCAATGCCAAGAATTTTCACATGGTTATTAGTGCTGCTGAAAATAAAAAGCGTTCAACGAATGGTGAAAGTAGCAAAGCCCTACCGATGTTACCGTAGGATGCTTGCCGTTCAACGATGCTTGACATTTTTCACAACCAGTTTTCCAATCCGTTCTCTCACACCTATTTAAGAATATCCCCGAAAGAAGAGTCTTAGCAGGGTAGAGCAGCCTGGAGTGCTCATTGGGCCCATAACCCAAAGGTCGTAGGTTCAAATCCTACCCCTGCTATATTTTTCATACGTTCGTTGCATGAACGGCAGAAATCCAAGTCCTGCTTATCCATGAACTCCGTTGTTACCCCGTTTCCCGGCACTCCAAGATAGACCATAGGCTATCCAGATAATTGCCAAGGAATGGAAAACTGCACGCCGTACACGGACTTTCTCCAGAGAATGGTGGACATACACGTCAAACGCAACCCGAATCCCGTACGCATCTCCGTAGAGAATAAGGGCGAGTACGGCGGGCAACTGTCGCCAAGGGGCTTGCACAATAACGATATAGCCAACGTTCTGAAACGGGCACCGGATATGTGCGTAGTCCTTGCGGGAACCAACAACCTTGGCATGCTGTACATGTATACAGGCGACGAAAGAGCTCAGAGACTTGGCGTCGCAATAGGCTATTTGACGTCAATATACAAAACGCTTCGCAACGCGCATATCGCGCCCGTGGCAGTGACCGTTCCTCCTCTTCGCATACCGGCGAGCGTAGTTCCGCACGAAGAACGCCAGAGCGTTTCACGCAGGAATCAGGCAAGAATTCAACAAACGAATCACTGCGTACACGACTGAAAACAAGATACCTTTGGCGAATCTCTATGAGGTCATGGCGAACGAAGAAGGCATGACGCGAAAGGAATATGGCACTCCCCCTGATTCTATGGGGCAGCAACACGATTGGGTTCACTTCAACCACGCAGGATACGAAAAGATGGCCGAAGTCGTCTTCCAGACGCTGTTGCCTTTCATAGACCACTGGACGGGGCGCGAGTATCAGTCAACTATGTCTATCTGACGCTTCCAACCAGAAATGGGTCCGGGGAGATTTGAACTCCCGTCTGAGCCTCGTTCGCAGCCGGGTTTTCTTTTGAACCCAAGGGCCTTTTCTTTTGAAAAAGAAAAGGGGCTTCCCGAAGGCCCGATCCTACCAAGCTAGACTACAGACCCTTGCGTAATACATGGGCATTACGGATTAAAATATTGCAAATGCTTAAATACTATAGCGTTTTATAATACACTATGGCAACGACAATTCAGATAAGCAATAAACTTATGGAAGAACTCAAGGAGAAGAAAATGTCCGAGAAAGAAAGTTACGAGGACGTGATATGGAATCTTCTGGAAGATAGTATGGAACTTTCCGCGGAAACCAAAAAGGAAATAGAGCAGGCAAGGAAAGAAATAGCGCAAGGCAAATTCCACACGCACGAGGAAGTAAAACGGAAGCTGGGTCTCTGAATGTATTCCCTTGTCTATTCCGATATTGCCCTCAAACAACTGGAAAAAATGGATAACAGCGCAAGAAAACGGGTCATATCAGCACTAGAAAGATGCAGAATCCGCCCGTATGCTCATGTCAAGAAATTGGTAGGAAATTCTTACTTCAGGCTGCGCGTAGGTGACTACAGAATTATCCTGGAGATTAGAAACGAGCAATTTGTCATACTTGTAATAAAAGTAGGGCATAGAGGAAATATTTATGAAACAATCTGAGCGTTCAATTCCGTCATCACCCTCTCCGCCGTTCTTTTGCCGATGAGGCGGGCAAGCTCGTCGGGCTGCAGCTTCTTCACGTCCGCCTTTTTCGTCACGCCGGCGCGAAAAAGAGCGCGTGCTTTGACGCGCCCTATGCCTTTTATCATTACGAGCCGCAGCAGCTCGTCTTTAACGCCGTAGTGCATCCGCAGGCGCGTCTTGTTTAGTTCTTTCGCCTCGCTTTCTTTGCCTGCCAGCATCGCAAGCTCCCGCGCCGCATAGAGGAGCCAGCCGGCGTTCTTCTTCTTTGAATGAAGCTCGCCCGGCGCGATGCCGTATTTGTCAAGCAGCGCGTCCTCGCCCCGCTCTTCCATCCAGTCAAGAAACATCAGCGAAGTTTTAAACTTGTCCAGAAATTCCTCATAGTCCAAATCCCACGCGTCCGGTGGCGTGACGTCATAAGTTTCCATTAAATTTTCTATGTCTTCAGCCTCCCGCGCTTTCACGCGCAGCATCGGCCGCATCTCAAGGCAGTGGTTTATAGCCATTACGTGCTCAAGCGCGCTGGAACCGGCGTTCTTCACCAGATGGTTAGCCGAAACCGGGTCAATGTAAAGTTCGGCGACGCGCTTCCCAAGCAGTGTCGCTTCCAATTTCTCATCTCCCAAGTCAAACGCCGGCATAAATCCGCCAAGCTTCGCCGCGCTATCCTTGAAAAAGGAAAAGCCCTTCAGCATTTTTATGACCCTGCTTATCTTCTCCATCATTGACTCCATGTCGCCGTACTGCTTGGCGTAAAGCGTTTTTGAAAAGAAAGAGCGCAGGTCTTCCGTTGACGATGCAAAACCCGACGCGACGAGCCCGAGCACATGCATCCGCAGCACCGGCTCTACTGCAAGCTTGGAGTATATGTCTTCCATGTCGCCGTTTATGTAGCGTTCCTCCATTTCACGCTTTTCAGCGTCGCTCTTCGCCAGAAGCAGCGCCTCGCCCTCCGTGTCGTAGCGCGGGCGGCCTGCCCTTCCGAACATTTGATGAATTTCTATGTTAGAGATGTAGTCCATTCCGTGGACGGTAAAGCGACGTGTATCCCGCACGATGACGCGCCACGCCGGTAAGTTCAAGCCGTACGCAAGAGAAGGCGTTGCAGTTATGAACTTTATTTTTCCGCTCTTGAACGCGTCTTCCACGAGCTTCCGCTGCTTCGCCACGAGACCGGCATGATGGAAAGCGACGCCTTTGCGCACCACTACTCCAAGCCGCTTACATTGTTTTGTAGCCACGGGCAATGCTTTCTCTATGGCACCGGCTAAAGCGTTTAGTTCCGCCGAAACGACAGGCACAGCCTTCGCTATCTTCTCCGCTTCCGCTTCTGCGCCGCGGCGCGTGGAAACAAAGACGAGCGCCTGCTTTCCCTTGCGAAGCGTGTCCTTGCACAGCGCGAACTCTTCCTTGCCGCTCGCTATTAAAATTTCTTCGTCGCCGAAATAATTCTTGCCGTCAAGATGAACGCCTTTTTTCAGCTTGACGGGGCGGTAGTCGCTTTTCACCAACGTGGCACTAAGCCAGTCAGCGATTTCCTGTGCGTTCTTTATCGTTGCCGAAAGCGCCAAAACTTGCGAGCGTGTCTCGTTGCACAACCGCGTCAAAACGATTTCAAGTGTCGGCCCCCGCGACGCATCATCCAGAAGATGCACTTCATCCGAAATAACAAGCGTCACATCCTTAATCCACGCCGCGCGATGCCGCAGCAGCGAGTCCATTTTTTCATTGCTGGCAATTATTAGGTCGTAGTTTTTCAGCCACGCGTCATCCGTGTCCATGTCGCCGATGCTTATCGCTATTTTCATTCCCGCCTTCTCGTACTTCGCCTTGAACTCGCCGTATTTCTCCGATGCCAGCGCCTTCAATGGCACAAGATACACCGCCTTGCCGCCTTTTGAGAAATGATTAAGGAATGCCATCTCCGCGATCATCGTTTTGCCCGATGCCGTTGGCGAAGAGACGACGATGTTTTTGTTTTGCAATAAGCCCGCATTTATCGCCATCTCTTGCGGTGGGTTGAGATTCTCCGCCTCGCTTGACAATATCTCAACAAGGCTTGGCGGGAGAGGCAGGGCTTTAGTAAGCATAAAATTACTTTGGAAGAAGGAGTTAAATGTTCATCGCGGCATAATTTCATCCAGCAAATCTTTCTTAAACTTTGCGCGAAATTGATATTGAAGATTGTTCTTTCTCTCGAAATCCTTATAATCAATCTCGTAACGCCGGATTTCGTCGCGTAGCTTGCTTCTTATGTATCTCACTTGCTCAGAGGTTTTGGCTGCATCTCTCAATATGTCAGCAGGACCATCGTCAAAAAAGTTCCAGCAATTTTCTAAATAATCAAGCTCCTCCAGGAAGGCATCTACCATGAAATGAAAGGCTTCTTCATTATCGCTCCTGCTCAGAATATTAAACATAGCCTTCCCTCCGGAAGAAAAAACGAAACACGTGTAACTTTTGGATAATCTTTTCCCCGCCTGTAAAACTTCGTATTCGGTCTCGGGAGATGTATCCATCTCTGACAGTGCCTGTAATGCAACATCCCTTGTAGCGGGGTTATAGTCTTTCTGTACAATGCCTGCTAAAAAACTTTCGTTGACCTCGCCGAGTTTAATCAATGCCTCAAAATACGAACTCCTGCGGGGATTCTTTTCACCGAGGTAGGTATCAAGATAATATTCGTCCATGAGATGAAAATTATCATCATCGGGCGCGATCCATCCCTCCCCGCTATGCTCTGAAATCACATAGTACCAAGCGTACCTGCCGTTCGTCCTTTTCATCAGAACGTCTGCCGCTTCCGCATATGAAAACTCGCCCACTACACGTTTATTATGGTTGTACCCGTCAAA
>DATDXW010000040.1:0-4124 GCA_035289125.1 archaeon
CACGATGCAGAACTTCACGGTTGAGGCATGGGTGAACTCAAACGCAAATTCAAATGCCAATAGTATTCAATATATTGTCAATAAAAACAGCCATAATGCGCTGGCAACGACTGATTTTCCATTTGCCTTGCGGTTAAATAACGCAGGCACACAGTTCAGCACTTTCGTGGACAGCGGAAACGATTTTAACATTGATGCGCAAGCGTTAGCGGACGGCAATTTTGCCGGCGCGTGGCACCACGTGATGTCCACATACAATGGCACGACTCTTAATCTCTATGTGGACGGTATTATTATCAACAGCACTTCGGCAGTCGTGGCACTTTCGAGTAATACTCAACCATATACCATAGGTTCAGCGGCGCAGGAAACCGCGGCACAAGCGGGATTAATGCGGTTCAACGGCACGATAGACGAAGTGCAGATATGGAAAATAGCCCTTTCAGGCGTGGAAGTCAATCAGAGCATGAACAGCGCATTGCCACCGCCGTTCAAAAATCTCACTTCTGCCTATAACTTTGAAGAGCAGAGCGGGACAATAGCATACGATACTAATAACAAGAGATGGGGAATACACGGCTCTGCCATGTATTTCAACGCCAACAATTCAAAGAACACGTCTCTTGTGGCATTTAACGGCGTGGCAAAGACAGCATCCCAGACGCTTGCCATGTGGGTATATTTGCCGGGCGCGCATAGCCGTCTCATGGGATATGAACAGATGGGTGCAGGATTGCTAAGCTTTCAGGAATTCCCGGGCGTGCTTGCCAACGGGACAGTGAATTACGTCATAAATGGAGGAACAATAAACATACATGGTGTAAACGGGACATTCGCTTTTAATGAATGGCAGCATCTAACTTTCACCCGCAGCGGCGCCACCAGCGGGACAGCTAAAGTATATCTCAACGGGAGAAAAGTAGGCGAAGGCTCGTATTCTGGCGTCACGGATTTCACGGCTAACACGCAACCCGTATTTTTAATGGGAGACCCGTCTTTCACTACTTATCCGGAAGGCGCTGCTGATGACATAAGATGGTATAATTCCGTTCTGACAGACGCGCAGATAAAGGAGCTTTACTCGTGCGAGATGCCTACGTTTCCGTATGATACATGGAACGTCACCGGCGTTTGCAACATCATGAGTGAATCAAGGATAAACAACAATCTCATGCTGCACCTGCGCGGCAACCTCACGGTATGGGGAGGTAACCTGACGCTTGGAAGTATTGATATAGAACAAGGGAGTTGGTTAGCAGTTCAGCAGGGCAACGCGACCGTTGCCATAAAGAATGCGTGAACCATTGTCACGAATACTTAAAAATCCACTGCTCATTTACAAAGAACTTTATAAACCGCATATCAAAAACCGCCGAAATGATTGTCCTTCGCGTCACGATAAGAAGATAATGGCGGGTTAGTGCGCTTCGCAACGGAACGACAATAAGTACAACAAAGACTTTCTATATTTAAACTTTTCACGGCTATAGCATAGCATGCTACACGCGCAGCAACCGCAGGCAGGCAGCCGCGACAAAATATACATCGGCGCGATAATAGTCCTTGTCGCGGCGGTCGTTTTTCTCGCCATGCCCGTGATAACCGGAGTGCCGGAGGCTGCCAGGGTTGTCAGAGACATATATGAGATACGGGCGGGAAGCTCGGAAATCATAAAAACGGAAGAAGTGAGCGGGCTTTACAAGGTCAGCGTTTCCGTGCTGGGCGCGAACGGCGCAGCCACTATACAATCGGTTTACGCCACGAAAGACGGCAAATATATAATCAGCGGCGTTGTGGACGCGCAGGCTTCCAAGAAAGCGCTTTCCAGCGAGAAAGATTTTGTCCAGTGCCTGGTGGACAAAAAAACTGTGATACTCGGCTCTTCGACTGACACGAATAGCGTGCTGCAGTTCCAGACGCTGGGAATCGCGAATTTTGTTTCCGCGGTCTTCTATGACTGCTCGCAGAACGCGCAGGTGTGCCAGCAATTCGGAGTAAGCGCTGTGCCGACAACGCGCATAGGGGCGCAGAACTACGAAGGGCTGCAGACTGTGCAGTTCTTCATAGAGAAGACAGGATGCGCGCTTAACGCGACGGCGTGACGATAATCGTATTTTTATAACCTGCATATTGAAAACCACCCGTCTTTAACGGGTGGATGAGACAAGGGCGGGTTAGTGTGCCATTTCCTAATTAAACTGTAAACAAGTAAAGCCGAAGACGAACCCGCACAGTCAAAAACCTAACAGTGCTTAGGAGCCTTTTCCCCTCCATTCCACAACGCCCGCCACTTTAGTTGCGGGTAGTTTATAACCTACATACCGAAAACCACTTGCCACGAGCAACTGCGCGACAGCTTCGCTTTCGCCGTGCGTCATACAGCACGTGGCGGGTAGTTTACTTATTCCCACGACTTTTTGGGCGACCGCGGGTGCGATAACCTTAATATGCAACGACGACTAACAATGATGTATAATGGATACGGAGAAGCTTATTCTGGACGCGTTAAAAAAAGGAGATATGACTATCCAGAATGTTTCTATAGCGCTCAACATTCACAGAATCACGGCAACGAAATATCTGTCAATTCTGGAAGCGAAGAAACAAATAAGCTGCCGGATGATAGGCAGGGCGAAACTTTACGCGGTGAAAAAATGAAACTGGTAATTGCCGCGCTTTTATTTCTGTCTGCTCTTTCATACGCTGAACTTTCCTGTTCCGTGACGGCGCGGGCTTCCTGCACGGGCACTATAATTGCCGGCGTTTCCGCCAGCGACAACGCGCACGCCGAAACATCCACGGCTTATCCAAGCGTCATCTGCTGCACGGAGCAGTACGGCACGGCCGTAGACACGTCGTGCAGCGGCGCGCTGTGGAAAAACGTCACGCTTTTCCACTTATCGGCAAGCACGAACGCGCACGCCGAGCAGAACACGCAAAGCAACTATGGCACGAATGTCTGCTTAAGCACGACGGGAAACGTGAGCATGGCTTACGCCTCGTCCTGCGCCGCTTATGACACGTGCGTTGCATCTATTTCTGACACTACAAACGCGCACGTTGCTGACTGCAATACTTATTCGACGAAGATATGCGTAACGAACAAGAATCTCACGCTCACAAACACGGAAGGCATGGGCAAGCGGGTGGGCTCTTACCCGTACGGACCGATAACGCTCACGGCCAACTTCTACGACGAAGGTTCCGGCACGCGTCCTTCAGGGCGAAGCGGCGCCATATGGATAGAAAAGTCATCGGGCGTCTGGGACACTCCCAAAACCTGTACTACTGATGCCAGCGGCAACTGCTCAATAAGTTTCTTCCCAGACTGCACGTACACTTCAGGCATACGCCAGTTCAAGGGCGGTCCGTATGGAGACGGGCTTTACCGCGACAAAAACTCAACGGCAACGAACCTGACAGTAGATTTGGCAGGAAGATGCGAAGGCACTGTGACGTTCGTGCTGGAAGGAAATCTTGTTGAGAACAGTGGCGATAGCGGGCAGGTGGACGGGCACGGAACGGGTATATACCGGCGCTCGGACATAACTAACTTTTACTCGTGCATTGAGGACCTGACAAAATCGGGAAGCCCGGCTTTCGGGCTCGTGTCAGTCGGCCCAGAGCTGAATTACATAAATCTCACGTCTTCAAACTCTTACGTAATGAAAGTCTCGCAGTTCAGGGAAAATAACAAGCTGCTTATAGCTTTCACGAATGGCGGATGCGCAGCGCTCCGCAACGGCGTCGGGGATGCGATGACAGGCTCGCTCAAGCCGTTCTCTTCGTTCCTGTCCGGATTCTTTAATAGAGTGCAGATAGTGCTGACATATCCGGGAGTGGACATAGTAGGAGACTTGACGAAATCCGGCGCGTTCACGCTCAACTTCCAGAAGAACGAGACCAACGTGACGCAGATAATCGTGAGGGATTGATAATGAATAATAATATGGGATACGACTTGCGAACGAAGTGAGCGAGGAAAGGCAAGGATAATATGGGATACGACTTGCGAAGCGAGGGGTATTGGGATACGACTCACGAACGAAGTGAGTGAGGGGTATTATGAAGGGAATTATGCAGGAAGTGTTGCTGGTGGCGATTGTGGTCACTTCGACGCTTGT
>DATDXW010000041.1:0-21131 GCA_035289125.1 archaeon
ATTCCTCACTTATGCTACACTCGCCCTCACGCTGCCGGTTGCGCGTTATCTGTACGGGCTTATACCCGTCTTCGCGCTGCTGGCAGCAGAAGGCGCGTTTTTCGCATGGTATAGTGCAGGGCGCTATCGTTTCCTCGTCCCTGTAGCTCTTGCGTTCTGCGCCACGATAAGCGTGATACTCATAGGATTCGCTTATTCAAACCTTGGTGAGAAAGGTGAAAGCTCTTTTGGAACGTATAATTTGTTCAACGAATTTATTATGCCAAATAACCTTACGAACGCCACCTTCATGGTGGATTCCTTCCCGTACTTTTACGAATACTATTCGCATGCAAAAATGAAAGTTCTCCAGTTCCCGTATTACAGCAACGGGGGAGAATTCTACGATTACGCAAAGAAGTACGGTGTGGAATACGTCGTGCTCCACAAAGACAGCATACTACGCGTGCCTATGAAGCTTCCGGGAGATTTCCGTGGTAAAAAGATTTTTGAGGACAGCCTTAGAATAGTTTACACTATGCCGCGTGATAGTGCATGAATAACGATGTAAAGAAGCTCTTTGACGCAAAGAGCGATTACGACGAGCGCCGCGACAAGTATTACTTTGAGCGTCGGACGCGCGAGCTGGAAAAGCTTCTGTCAACACTGCCGCGCAAAAGCAGGATTCTGGACGTAGGCTGCGGCACGGGCATCGCCGCTCATTTCATCCGCAACTGTGGATTTCCGCGCGTTTTCGGTTCCGACATTTCACGAACGTTGCTTCTCGCGGCGCGGCAAAAAAACATAAATGTCGTGCTCACCGGCGAAATCGCGCTGCCGTTCCGCTCCTCCTCATTTGACATCGTTACGATGTTTGACGTCGTGGAGCACATGGATAGCTACTGGGAAAATTTGCGCGAAGTTCACCGCATCCTCGCGCCTAACGGTGTTGTGTTCATATCTTACCCGAACCCGCATATGATATGGCTGCTAGACATGCTGGCGCTCGTCGGATTGAAGATACCAGGCAAGGAGAACAGGGTGCCGCTTGAAGAGATAAGGAATAAAACTGAACGACTTTTCGCCGTAGAAACGTTCCGCCCAATCGTCCTTGTTTCAAAGCTGCCCGGAGCTATTTTGCGGCTTTTTGAGGCACTGGAAAGGATTATGCCACGGTTCCTGCTCAAGAGAATAGCACTAAGCTATACGCTGACACTAAGAAAAATTCAAAATGTCAAGTGATTTAAGTCTTGAGTCGTATCTGTATTATGACGTTTAATAAAATTCTTCTTGTGAATATCGCGGAATCGTCCTTGGACAGAAAATATTGGAACGAAATGAATTCCATGACCAAGAAAAAAGTCTTTCTCCCTAAAGATAGTCCTCAAATAGTACAGGAACTGAAAGACACTGATTGCCTATTAGTTGGTTTTGCCACACCCGTCATGAAAGATCATATTGACGCCGCCCCAACGTTGAAATATATCGGAACATTAGCTATAGCATATCATAAAATTGATACACAATACGCCAAAAAGAAAGGAATTCCTGTAACGAACATCGCAGGATATTGCACGGAAAGCGTTGCTGAATTCGTGATTGCAGCAATACTCAACGAAATAAGACAACTGGATGAAGGGAAAGAAAGAGCGCGGAACAAGAACTATGATTTCGCCGGAATGACCGCATCGGAAATAAAAGGCAAAATATTCGGCGTCTTCGGGTTGGGAAACATAGGAATCAGAACTGCTAAACTCGCCCAAGGATTTGGCGCAGACGTCAGATACTGGAGCAGAACCAGAAAGAAAGACTGTGAGGCGAACGGCATAAAATATGAGGATAAAAACACTCTTCTACAAAATGCTGATTTCGTTTCTATAAATTTTGCCCATACACCCGAAACTGATAAGTTTCTTGATGGTAACGCATTTTCCAAAATAAAATCCGGAGCAATAGTCGTGAATACCGTCCCTATGGAAACGACTGATTTGGTCGCTTTGGAGAACAGGTTGAAGAAGAACGACATTATTTTTATTCTTGACCACTCCGACGAAATGACGCAAGAGGAACTGAACATTTTGCATAAATACAAAAATTGTATAATTTATCCGCCCATTGCGTTCATCAGTAGAGAAGCTCGCGTGAATAAACAAAATCTTTTTGTTGAAAATATTGAAAATTTCCTGAAAGGCAAGCCGACTAACGTCGTAAACCCGTGAAGAACAGGCTCTTGTGGTGAGCAATTCATTCGTGTACTAAACCGCACGGTGTTTTTGCGGCGCGGGAACTAACGCTTAAAAATCCACTTCACGAAGACGAAGCGCATCAAATTCCGAGAATTAGATGTAAATATTTAATCGTAATAATCTAAGGAGATCCTGTATTAGATGCCTTTAGAAGCCGTGTTATGGTAGTTGTCAGCAAATATGAAGAACGCGGTTTGAGTTTCGGTACTCCTTCAGGGGGAAGACAAATATATGAACATTCTGATCAAGTACCCCTTCCTTTACGACTGGTGGGTCGTTCTGTAGATTTTTACGAAGAACTTGAAAATGAACTAGGAGTCACACTCCGACCATCTGAAATCTATGGCGATGCCTATCATAAAGGAGTAAAACGCTTAGTTAATCCAAATTCAGGAGTAGAATACGAATTTGCTATAGAGCTATGGGATACTGATTTATTAGCTAAACTTACGATATAGTATATTACCTCACCTTCAGCGCCCAGTTATTGTTATAAGAAAATGAAAGGGCTCTTCGTCGTGGAAACGTTCCGCCCGATATTACTCGTGTCCAAGCTGCCAAAGCCCGTTCTGCGGCTTTTTGAGGCGTTAGAGAAGCTAATGCCCATGTTTTTGTTGGAAAAAATATCGTTGGGCTATACGATTGCCCTGAAAAAGAGGCCGTTATAATATGATATTCGTGCCAGAAATTGCATATACACTGAAAATTGACACCGTGTGATACACTACTTTTATGATATCCGTTCTTGATTCTGGAAATAAGTCTAAACTTCTGTTCACCGCCATCATGGGAAACCCTATTCCCGGAACCCATTCCGCCACCCTTAAAGTCGCAGAAATATATCTATTTGGCATAATAAAAATTCCCGTGAAATTTTAAATGCTTAAATACCCTCCTTCTTTAATCACAATAATGGCGATGAAAGGATTGATTCTCGCAGGCGGCTTGGGCAGGAGAATACGCCCATTAACGCACGCCGGGCCGAAGCAGCTTATTCCCGTTGCGAACAAGCCTGTTATGCACTACGCGATAGAGGACCTCGTGGCTTCGGGAATACGCGACATCGGGATAATAGTGGGTTATACGCCCGAGCGGATAAGTGCTATAAAGGAATCATGCGGCTCCGGCGAAAAGTGGAACGCAAGGATAACCTACATAGAGCAGGATGCACCACTGGGCTTGGCGCACGCCGTGTGGACTGCCCGTAATTATCTTGGCAGCGACAACTTCGTGATGTATCTCGGCGACAACTTAATCGGCTCCGGCATAAAGAAATTCGTGGAAGAATTCGTATCGTCCGGCGCAGACGCGAGCCTTCTTTTGGCGAAATCTCGCTCGCCTGAGAGATTCGGCGTCGCCGAGCTGGCGGGCGGCCGCGTGATAAGCGTGGAAGAAAAGCCTGCGACACCCAGAAGCGACACTGTACTGGCAGGCGTATACATATTCTCCCCTGCCATAATGAAATATATAAAAAATCTGAAGCCGTCGGCACGCGGCGAGCTGGAGATAACCCACGCTATCCAGCGGATGATACAAGACGGGAGAAAAATAATCCATCACGTCATACAGGACTGGTGGGATGACGCCGGCACCGCAGAGGACATACTTCACGCGAACCGCATGATTTTGTCAAAGATGGAAGGAAAAATAGAAGGCTCTGTTGTCGCCAACGCCATCGCCGGCGCCGTCAGGCTGGGCAAAGGCTCTGTCGTAAAAGGAAGCACGATAGCAGGACCGGCGATAATAGGTGAAAACGTCCTGATAGAAGACGCCCGCATAGGCCCGTACACGTCAATAGGCAACGACGTCAAGATTGCCGGCGGCTCCATAGAATCGTCAATAATAATGGACGGCTGCACGCTGCGCCTGCCGAAGAAGAAGCTCGTTAATAGTCTTATCGGCAAGTCGTGCGTAATCAAAGAGAGCGACGCCATGAGTTTCGTAATAGGCGAGGATTCAAGAGTGGAAATATGAAAAACTTTCAGTCATAGATAATATGGGATACGACGCATCCGAAGGATGCGGGGTATGTGGAACTATGAAAAACGTCGTAGTCACAGGCGGCTGTGGGTTTATTGGGTCGCACTTGGTCGAAGCGCTGCTGGAAAAAGGAATGAACGTCACCGTCTTTGACAAAACGGATGTAAAAAAAAGCAATATAGCGCATCTCGTAAAGAAAATAAACTTCATCCGGGGCGACGTGACGAAGGAGCAGGACGTTCTGAAGGCGTGCAAAGGCGCTGACACGATTTTCCATCTTTCCGCCGTCGTGGGCGTGAAGAACTACGTGAACGACCCGCTCGGCACGATAGACGTCAATGTCATAGGAACGCGCAACGCCGTAGCCGCTGCCGCTAAAGAGAAGGCAAAGCTTCTGTTCACAAGCACCAGCGAAATATTTGGCAAGAACCCGAAAGTGCCGTGGAAAGAAGAAGACGACCGCGTTCTGGGCCCAACATCCGTTGGGCGCTGGACTTACAGCACAAGCAAAAGCATATGCGAGCACATGATTTTCTCCGCCCGAAAGAAGTACGGGTTTCCCACGACCATCGTGCGCTATTTTAACGCTTACGGTCCGCGCCAGGCTCCTATATTTGTCGTGCCTGCCGCCATTCATCGCGTGTTGAACGGAAAGCCGCCCCTTATTTATGACAAAGGCGCGCCGACGCGCTGTTTTACATATATCGAAGACGCAATCAGCGGCACGATAGCGGCTGCCGAACACGCTGCGGACGGCGAGGCATTCAACCTCGGCAGCATGAAGGAAACGAATCTTAATGAGCTGGCGAAAATAATATTAAAGGAAACCGGGCGCGAAGACTTGGGCGTTGAATACGTGGATACGAAAAAGCTCTACGGCGCATCGTACGAAGACATACCAAGGCGCGTGCCTGACGCAACGAAGGCGAAACGCGTACTCGGCTGGGAAGCGGCTACGCCCCTGAGTGAAGGCATCCGTAAGACTGTAGCGTGGTGCCGCGAAAACAAGGAGTGGTTAAATGGCTGAATGGCACTTCTTTACGCTGGCACGCAGGGAAGACGAACGCGGGATACTGTCCGCGATAGAGAGCGGCAAGGATGTTCCCTTCGGAATAAAGAGGGTGTTCTATCTTTACAAGATGAAAAAAGGCGCCACGCGCGGCAGCCACGCGCACAAGACGTGTGAGCAGGCATTCCTGTGCCTGAACGGCTCATTCACTATCACGTTAGACAACGGCAAAAAGAAGGAGAAGAAAAAACTCGCATCGCCGTCAGAAGGCGTTTACGTGCCGGCACGCACGTGGGTTGAGCTTACAAGCTTCTCCAGTGACGCCGTCGTGCTCGTTCTCTGCTCGCATTTATACGACGAAAAGGATTATGTAAGGGATTATGGTGAATTACGCAACGGTGTATAATATGGAGCCGACTATCCCGCAATTTGAGCTTAAGCGCCAGTACTCTTCCCTGAAAAAAGAGTTGGACGCCGCCATTCTGTCAGTCATGGAAAGCGGTATCTTCTGCCTCGGCGACAACGTGGCGAAGTTTGAAGAGGAATTCGCGCGCTTCGTCGGCACCAAGCACTGTGTTTCCGTGGCGTCGGGAACGGACGCTTTGATACTCTCGCTGCGCGCTTCCGGCATCGGAAGCAATGACGAAGTCGTCACAGTAGCCAACACCGCTTCGCCGACCGTGATGGCTATCCTCGCCGTAGGCGCGGTGCCCGTGCTCGTGGACTGTGACGAATTCTACAATATTGACGTGAAAAGGCTGGAAAAGGCGGTAACGAAAAAAACGAAAGCCATAATACCCGTCCATCTTTACGGGCAGCCGTGCGATACGGACAAAATAAACGCCCTCGCAAAAAAACACGGCATAAAGATAATAGAAGACTGCGCCCAGGCGCATGGCACAACGTACAACGGAAGACACGTCGGCTCTCTGAACACGGGATGCTTCTCGTTTTATCCGACGAAGAATCTGGGCGCATACGGCGATGGCGGTGCAATCACGACGAATGACGCGGCGTTTGCAGAAAAACTAAAAATGCTTCGCGTCTACGGGCAGAAGGGCGCGTATGACAGTAAGTTCTTCGGCTATAATTCGCGGCTGGACGAGATGCAGGCCGCTATCTTAAGAGTAAAGCTGAAGCATCTGCAGGCATGGGTGACGAGAAGGCGGGAGATAGCCGCGCTCTATGACAAAAACCTGAAATCCGTGACGACACCGAAAGAACGGCAGAACGTGAAGCACGCCTATCACTTATATGTTATTTCCGCAAAAGACAGAGACGCGCTGGCGGAGCACTTGAAGAAGAAAGGCATCGGCACAAAAGTTCATTACCCCGTTCCGATACACAGACAGGGCGCGTTTTCCATGATAAAAGGCTCTTACCCGCGAACCGAAGAGAACGCAACAAAGATACTCTCGTTGCCGATGTTCCCCGAATTAACGAACGAAGAAGTATTGCGCGTGTGCAGGGAAGTCAATGATTTCGTGAAATAACGAAAAACGTGTCAAATCGTGACGCCCGCCAGTTTCGCGCCTCGCCACAATTTCACCGACTGAGGCGGTGCTAAATCCCATATTCTCCACCCTCTGACTCTCCTCGCTTCTTGATTAATTATATATCATGACTTACATCGCCTTCCTGTAAAGTTCAACCGTCCTCTTTAGCCCTTCCTCTAAAGAAACTTTGGGTGACCATCCCAACAGCTTTTTTGCCTTGGAATTGTCTCCTACGAACTTCTGCACGTCAAAGCTCTTCGCCGGCCCAATGGTTATCTGTGATGAAGAGTGTGCGGCTTTCACTATCATATTCGCGAGTTCCGCGACGCTTGTGCCCCTGCCCGTAACGAAATGCACGTCTTCCCCACCCATCGCATCGCGCTTTTCGTACGCCCTGATGATACCGTCCAGCGTATCGTCCAGATGCGTAAAGTCAAGGATTTGCGTACCGCCGTTAAGTTTTAGCGTCTCATTCTTTAGCGCCTTTCTAATAAATATAGGTATAACTCGCTCCTTTAGGTCGCGGGTTGAACCATAGACGTTAGAAAACCGGAAAATAGCCGCCTTGAGACCAAAATATTTTCTATACGCTAGGAGAAGCTTCTCCCCCGACAACTTGGTTATGCCATAAATGGAAACAGGCTCTTTTTTCGCCGTCTCGGCCACAGGATTCTTCATCGGCTCGCCGTATACTTCGCGGCTGGAGCCAATGAAAACGAACGCACCCGCCTTGCGCGCAGCCTCCAGCACGTTCGCCGTCCCGACGCTATTGGTCTCCACGCATTCCACTGGTCGCTCTTGCCCCCACGCAACGCGGGAAACAGCCGCGAAGTGAAAAACGACGTCGCTTCCCGTTATTGCCTTCTCCGTCGCTTTTGCGTCGCGCACATCTGCCTTGATTTTTTCGCACTTTATGCCCTTCGTGTTTGAGTTAAAGACTATATCCAGCAATGCAACATCATCGCCCCGCGCTATAAGCCTCTCTGCAAGATGTGAGCCTATCAGCCCGTTGCCGCCCGTGATAAGAACGCACGCCATATCGTAACATCCAAGAAAAACGCTTTAAAGCCTGCCACGAAAGGTTTCTAATGAAGATCATCATAATCCGCGACGACGACGCCCACGCCTTCACGAACATGGCGCTGCTTGACAAGATATACGGCACGCTTTTTTTCCGCCGCGGCCTCAAGCTGTCCGTGTCCGTCATACCTATGCTTGACACGTCCGCACGTATAGGCAATAAGAACAATTCCTTTTACCGCCGCGGCTACGAGTACGAACCGTTCATTCCGAAGAATAAAATCAATAGTGGCTTTCAGGACTTCCGCAAAAATCGCGCACTCGCTTCTTGGCTGAAGAAAAAGAATGTTGAGCCATGCCTGCACGGTTACTCCCATGCTATAGGCGACTTTTCGTCCTCAAACTATCCGGTGATGGAAGAGATGCTCACCGAAGGCAGAAAAATCGTGGAAGACGCTACTAAAAGAAAGGTGCGCGTGTTTGTCCCGCCGCACGAGCGCCTGTCCAAGAGCGGATGGCGGGCCGTCACGAACAGCGGCTTCCGTATATTTCGCAACGTCATCCGCCCGCTGAAAGACATAGTCGTTTCCGTCCCGTTAGGAGAATACGGGCTTTCCCACGTTCGTAAAAATTTCCTTTACGGCTACGACGGACTCGTTCAATACAGAAACAACAAAGAACTGGGCGCGATGAATCCCTATCTCTTTTCGTGTTTTTGGGACTTGAAGCAAAATTTCGAGGACGCCTGCAAAAAATTCGATTCGTCCCGCGTCTTCATAATGGCAAACCATCACTGGGAATTTTCTATCAACCAAAAAATGCACAATTACTGGAACGATTTCGTGGATTACATGGCTCAGCATGATTTTACAAGCATGACCGCGTCTGAAGCTTTTGCAAAATTGAAGCCGGTGAACGCATGAGAATCGCGATGGTTCATTTCCTTGCCGGCGTCCGCGAGGGCGGGACGGAAAACATAGCAAAAAATCTCGCGCGCGAACTCGTGCGCTCCGGTCATAAAGTGGACATCTATACGAACAAAGGCAACGTCTCGTTTCCAGAAGGCGTGACCGTGCGAAGAATGCCTTACGTCTGGATGCCGTTGCGCCATCTCCGTTATCTTTCAATGATATTCTTCTTCTCGCTTTTTGCGGCATTGTCCATACTGTTCCGACGATACGACGTCGTCCACGGCTTCTTTTATGCCGATGCTTACCTGCCTTTTCTCGCTGCCAAGCTCACGCGCAAAAAAATAGTTTATACGTTCGGCGGCGTGCTTGACAAAGAAGCAGCTACGGGCAAGCTCGCCGACAAGTGCGTTGCACTCGTTTCCGCCAGTAAGGACGTCTACGAAAACATGGGCGTGCGCGGAATAGAGATAATACCGAACGGCGTGGACACTACGAGTTTCGTGAGAAGCGAGGAGAAGAGAAAAGGGCTTCGTGAAAGCCTCGCTCTCGCCGACCGCCTTACGATGCTCACCATCGCGCGGCCGGATGAGATAAAGGGCCCGGACTTGCTCGCGTCAATAATAGAAAAGTGCCCTGACGTGAACTTCCTCCTTGTCGGAATAAGCGAAGCCGAGCCGCTAAAGAGCATGAACGCAAAGAACGCGATAAAGCTCGGGAAGATGAGTAACGAAGACGCCCGTGCGTATTACTCTGCCGCTGACTGCTTTCTCTTGACGTCGCGCTCGGAAGGAATGCCCACGGTGCTCGTGGAAGCGCTAAGCTCCGGTTTGCCCGTCGTCGCCACGAAAGTCGGCGGCGTGCCGGACGTCGTGGATTACAAGGTTGGCTTCCTTATAGAACAGAACGCATCCGCAGCGGCAGTATTGATAAACAGGCTGGCAAAGGAAAAAGAGACTCTGCCTAATATGAGCAAAGCGTGCCGCGCCAAGGCTGTGGCGAACTACGATTGGCGCATTCTCGCGAAGAAGTATGAAGATGTTTACACAAGCTTAACCTCTTAAATAGCTTTCGGAGAAGCATGGATGATGCCAAAAGCGAGAGTTATCCACTCGTCTTATGACCATGCTACGCCCGACGACGTATCAGACTTCGGCATGCTTACCAGTCATGCTAAAGGCGGCGTAAGAATCGGGGGCAATCACGGAATACTCAACTGTCGGGCGCGAGAATCTATGGTTCTGGTTTGACTTCAGACGTGGGGTCTTCCGCGTATACTCTTTTCCTTTGTGGCGCGCGTGTGCTGGCGGGTGTGGATTTGACCAATTTCCGTCTTAATGGACGGCTTAATGCGCAAGGAATCAATACGGAAGAAATGATATTAGAACTTGTCGCAGGAGATATAGACTTGTCGGCCGCAAAAATCAACGAGCTATTGTTATATCTATCGGATAACCCGCAAAATCCTTCGCTGAAACTCACGGATTCGTATATTGGGAATATCGTGCTTCCCGAAAATCACCCATACGTACCGGTGGTAGACGCGAGAGGCGCGACTATCATAGATGTAGACGGCTGGGTTGCCGTAGGGGAACTGCGTACAGACGAGCGAACCCATTTAGATAAAGATGTTATAACTCATTTTAATTACGCCAGATTAACCACAGAAACCCCGCCTCGTATCTATGTCCGGTAAGTGAGAAATGAAACTGTGAAATACAGAAAACGCAAATCGCGATTAATCATCTTATGATTATGTCCCAATATTTCGGCAGTTCCCGTCTTCTCGCTTCTTGCACGTCCCGTCTCACCATTTCGGCGAGCGCCGCGATATGTCATGATTATTATGTAACTTTAAACTACAAAAAGATTTCGCCACGTAATCCCATTATCGGTAAGCTCCGTGTGGGTGACTACGTTTACGAGTTTTGTAGTCACACGCACGGAGTCTTAATTTGCCCTTTTCTTGTGGACTGCCAGATAGTACCGCAAAAAATATTTCACGAAGCCCTCCTCGCCTTTTTCCAGCGCCCTGTAGTATGCACGGCGTTTCTTGTATTCTATAATAATCATCGGATAACCGCTGTGCCACAGGATATGGTTTATGATGAGGCGGCCTACTCTCCCGTTGCCGTCGCCAAAGGGGTGTGTTTTTTCGAACTTGTAATGGGCGCGGGCTGCAAATTCAACGGAATTGGTGCCATTCTTTCCTAGAAATGAAATGAACTCATTCATCATTTCCTTGATGTTTTGCCAATCCGGGGCAACGTAAGACCCTACCCGCACAAGATAGTTTCTGAACCTGCCCGCTATATCCGGTTGTGTTTCCCCGAATATTTCGCTGTGCCACCGCAGTATAACCGGAATATCTATTATGTCCTTCCCGTCAAGCATGGCAAGAAATACCTTGGCGTGTGTTTCCGTCTCTCTCACGTCTTTGAGAGGTTTTCTCGGAGAAATCTTGCCGTGTATTATTTCTCTAGCTTCTTCCAGAGTTATCGTCGAACCTTCTATTGCATTCGTATTGTAGGTAAACGCTATCGCAATCTCTTCCTTTACTTTTTGCCGCACGCTTTCTGGCATTCTCTTCCATTCCCGCTGGAAATTCTGCCTGATTTTCTCCAGCCTGCCAAAAATCTCTTTTTTCTGCTCCTTTTCCAGCTCTTCCTTTATCTTATCAACGTCTTTCGGCATTTCTGTTCCCAAATAAACCTCTCTGGACATTACTCTGCCATCTTTTCTGAAAGAATGCTTCAGGTAAAAGTATTTCTTCGTACCCCTCGTGCGCGTTATGACTTTCACGTTGTACACTTACCACTACAAATATTTAAATATCACTTTTTCTCTATTTTTGTAGTGGTATATAACTTACGCCCTATGCAGCAAACTACCCGCCACGATGCTGTATGGTGCACAGCGGTGCGTCAATTTGAATAGTGTATGACGCGAAGGAACTGGACAGCGAAGCTGTCATACAGCTTTGTGTGTCATTAGTGGCGGGTATTGTGAAAGGGAAAGGACTTCTTGCGCAAGGCTTAATTTTTGGCGGTGCGGGTTGATAACAGATGACTACAAAGTGTTTGAAATTGTGCTGAAAACTGCGCAGTACCCGGAAAATCACCGCGTAAAATACCCGCCGCGGTTCTCGCGGTACCAGTCGTACGTTTTCTGGAGACCGTCGTCTATGCTCACCATAGGCGCCCAGCCTAATAGCTTTTTCGCTTTCTCCGAAGAGCCAATGCTGCGCATCAGTTCTCCGGGTCTCCCGGGCCCGAACTCTATCGCTTCGCTCGCGGGCTTTCCCGCGATGCGCGCTATCTTCTCGGCAATGCTCTTTATTGAAACATCCTCGCCACTGGCAAGGTTTATTATCTCGCCGCTTTTGACGCTCTTCTCCAGCGCCGCGACTATGCCTTTCACCGTGTCTTTGACGTAGACGTAATCGCGCGTCTGCTCGCCGGTGCCGTTTATCTTCATTTTTTTGCCGTCCAGTGCGCTGTTAATGAATCGCGCAATAACGGCGCCCCGTGCACCGGAGTTCTGCCGCGGCCCGTACTGGTTGAACCCGCGCAGCATCACGACGTTCAGCTTGTCGCCGTACGTCGTAGCGTACGACTGTAAGTAGCGCTCGGCGGCGAACTTGCTTGCCGCATAAGGCGAAAGTGGGTTCGTTGTGTGGTTTTCGTCCGCTTTGCCCATGGGCACGTTCCCGTAAACTTCGCACGTGCCCATGAAAACGAGCTTTTTTATGTTTTTTTGCCGCGCCGCCTCAATCATGTTAAAAGTTCCGAGCACGTTCACGTTCCAGAACGGCTCAGGCGTGTCTATGGACTCGTCCACGTTTATTAGCGCCGCTAAGTGTAGTATCGCTTCCGTGTCCTTGCTTATCGCGCCCAGCACGGCTTTCCTGTCCTGGATGTCAACGCGCCGGAACTTTACGCGGTTGGCGTGCTGCTTTATGTTCTGCAAATCGCATTTCAGCCCGATTATCTCCATGTCGTAGCCCTTCTCTGCGAGCATGTCAACTAAGTGTGACCCAATAAACCCGCATCCGCCTGTTATCATCACTGTCATCGCAAAACCTTAGTCTAATTCCGTGGAATATATTAAAATCTATGTTCACAGTGCTCGCCATTGAATTGGTAGAATTGGAGTATGAACGTTCTTTCTTGCCTCTTAAATCATTTTCTGCAAGATACTGATGATGTATTATGGGATACGATTTGCGACCAAGTAAGTAATAATATGGGATGCGGGGCATTATTATGAAGATAGCTGTGATAAAGAGCGGGGCGATAGGGGATGTGCTGATGACCACGCCATTTTTGCGCGGTCTTCGCAAAACGTTCCCGGACGCCGAAATAGTTTACGTCACGGGAAAGTGGTCGCTGGACGCAATCCGCGGCAACGCCGACATAAATAGGATAATCGCGTTTGACCAGAACGCCATTTTCAGTTCCCTGCGTGGAAGGCTGAAGCTGCTGAAGCTGCTGAAAAAGATGCACTCCGAGCGTTTCGACGTGTGCTTTGTTATGGATAAATCCTGGCTCGCCGGCGTGTTTGCATGGCTCTCTGGCATTCAGGAACGCGTGGGTTTTGCCCGCGGCTGGGAGGGCTTCGCGCACACGAAGATCGTGAAGTACGAAAGGGTGAAACATGAAATCCAGTATTATCTTGACACGCTTGTTTACTTCACGAAAGAAACCTGCGGGACTCTCATGAACATTCACATAGGCGACGAGGACATGCAATATGCGCGTGACCTCGTGCGGGACGCGGCAGGCAGGAAAATCATCGCCATGTCGTTGTCAGGCGGCAATCCAGGCCAGTCTTCCGGATATCGTGACTGGGCGCCGGAGAATTACCAGCGCATGGCCGCCATAGCCGAGACGAAAGGCTGGAAAGTCGTATGCCTTGGGAGCAAAGGCATGGAAGGAAGGAATGTGCATAACCTTGCAGGCAAAACGTCGCTGAAGGAAGCCGCCGCCGTACTTCGTGAGTGCTCGCTGCTCGTGTGCGGCGATTCCGGGCTCATGCACGTTGCCGCGGCTGTTGGCACACCGGTTCTTTCCATATTCGGCCCCACGGACCCGAGAAGAAAGGCTCCGCTTGACCGTTATTCGGCATGGCTGTGGCGCGGCAGCGACTGCACGAAGTGTGAGCTTTACGGCAAATATTGCAGGAACCACCCGTCGCCGGACGAGATAACGGTGGAAGAAACCGCAAAGCAGTTAGAGAGAATGATATGAAGACCGTGATAAAAGTCCCGGATAATATGGCATCGACTTTTTGCCACAGTAAAAAGGGGATATTATGAAAATAGCAGTGATAAAAGGCTCTAGTTTGGGCGATATTCTAACAGGTATCCCTGCATTGCGAAGCCTGCGGCGACATTACCCGGATGCGAAAATAATTTTAGTGCATAGCTATGCAGGAAGCGGGATGCCTCTAATACGGGAATGCCCGTATATCGACGAAGCCATCATGATTCCCGGCCTGTCGGTAATCAGGAATATCCTCCGACTGCGGAAGGAAAGGATAGACATTGCGATAGATGGATTCCCGAACACCCGCCTTTCGTCGCTGCTGACGATGCTTATCGGCGCCGGGAAAACCGCCAGTTATCTCAATCCGAGAAACGTACTGTCTTTCGTTTACGACCTCAAAGCCGAAGAAAAGGGGGACGCGGTCCAGTTAGAGCAAGCCATTCTGGCGCTCCTCGGGGTGAAGGGCTCCGGTAAAATGGAAATCACGGTGCCGGAAAGCTGCAAAAAAATGACGCATCCGTTCATAGCCGTAAACGCCGGCAAGGACGACAACTTCTGCCGCACATGGGTCGGCACTAAGTGGGCGGAGCTTATCCGCGCCGCCTCAAAGAGATACGGCTGTTACTTCGTGCTGGTGGGCGGCAAAGATGGCGTGAAAAAGGCACGTGAGATAGAAAAGCTCGTCCCGGACGTTATGAATATGGCAGGAAAAACCACGCTGGACGAAATGATATGCATAATCAGCCAGTGTGACGCATTTATCTCAATAAACGGCGGCCCGATGCACGTCGCGGCTGCACTGGGCAAGAAACAGATCGTTCTTAACGGACCGTCGCTCCTGCAGTGGAATCCCCACAACCCGAAGGCTGTCTGCCTCGGTGGCAGGAAACTCTGCGACACGAAATGCGATGACAATTACTGTAAATTCGGCGACGCGCGCTGCGTGAAATGGATAACTCCCGCACAGGTGTTGGAGAAGCTTGATGCTATGCTGGCTACTCGCTAATGAAGTGGCGCAAAGTTCTCACAAATCGGTTTGGTATTGGTATTCCACTCGCAATCAGTATGTCCAAATCGGCTTTTTTCACTGCCTTAGACGCAAGTATGACAATTACGTATGCCATAGATGCTACGGCTGCGCTGACCGCCGCCTCCAAAAAAAGATTGCCTGTACGCCCGAGAATGCTATCAGACACGACCTTCGCGGCAAGAACAAAGGATATGCCGCCTCCAATGATTCTCATATAATCACCGGCACTCACCATTATATTGACTTTCCCCCTCAAAAACAACAATGCCATGATAAACATCATGAAATACGAAACCGCGGTCGCCAGCGACGCCCCGTCCATGCCGTAAAGCGGGACAAATGCGATGTCCATAATAAAGACCGCTATGGCAGTGACGGAATATATTTTGGTATTCGTGCCCGGCCTTCCCATGCCGTTGATGGCTCCGAAGAAAATCTGCGATATGGCGGCAAAGAGCATGGCTATGGAGAGTATCTGCAAAGAAAGAGTGGCCGGGGCGAATTTATTGCCGAACAACGTGGATAGTATGGCATTCGAATGAAAAACGAGAAGCAGGACGAATGGCACCATCATAATAAAGAACAACCGTATCACTGACGTCATGCCGCGCGATATTGCCGCCGTTTCCTTCCGCGCCCATAATTCGGAAATCGTAGGATAGATTGTGTTGTTGAGCGCGGAAGCGAACGTCATGAGCAGCATCGCCGTCGGCAAGGAAGCGTTATAAAGCGCCACCTCCGAAAGAGGACGGAAATACGTAATGGTGAGCACATCCATTCTGCTGACCACCATCACTATTATGTTGCCAAGCCAAAGCGTGAAGCCGAACTTCAGTATCTTCGCGAAAAGCTCGCGGTTGAATACAAATCTCTCTTTCATGAGGAACGGCATCGCGCGTAGCGCGAGTCCAACGAATATTGCATTCATCGCGACCGTCGAGAGAAGTTGTGCCTTCGCTATTCCAGCTGCGCCTTCGCTGACAAAGAAATATGAGAACAGTAAAACCAGCGACACCCGCGCCAGCTCCACGAAAGCGAATACGTTGAACTTCTGCATTCCCTGGAATACCGCCGAATAAAGCCCCATGTTTATGATGCCTTCCAGCAATACAAGCAGCAGCACCGCCGACGCGGCAGGCGTCCCGAAATAGCTTTCCGCCAGCGCATCGGCGAAGAACGCCACGGGCGCGAACACTATTAACGTCAGTACGAGCTGGACGGCAAAGACCATTAACGTCGCAGATTTAATGCCTGAATAATCCGCGCGCGCTTTTAGTTCCGCCATATGCTTGACGAGTGACGTCGCCAGCCCGAACTCGCGGAACACGCCAAGCGTTGCAACGACAGCGATGACGCTGTAAAAAAGCCCGTAATCGTCTATGCTCAGCGAGCGGGAGAGAAAAATCCTGAAACCGTATCCTATAGCCGCGGCGAGCATCGTAAGCGTGAATATCATGAACGTGCCTTTGCCCACTCTCTCGGCATAGTTCATTGCCGCACGCTCCTAAATGCAACGATGCCGCATACAATCCAGTAAAGCGTCGCCAGCGGCAACGTAAAAGAGAGAGGCAGATAAAGCGCATTAGTGCGAAGCTTGTGCTCGCTGGCGGCGAGCCACGTAAAGTATGCATCAGACAGAATCATGAAACCGGCAGGCACTGCCAGAAGCGCGGGATAAAAATACGACAGCGGCAGCGCAATCAGCGCCGCCAGCGCAGCGAAAGCGCGTAAGTAAGGATTATGAACAAGCGAGTACGTCCTGTATCTATCCGCGTCTTTGCCGTTTTTTCTCGTGAAAAGCGCTTCGTAATAATACATCTTCTGTTTTTTCTTTAACGTCGTTAGTGTAACGTCTCTCGGCACGTGATAGACGCGCGCGCCGTCCGCGTAAACTATTTTTCCCCGCTTCATCATGCGTATGGCCAGGTCCGTGTCTTCGCGGAATGCCATCTTATAGCGCTCGTCAAACATCTCTTTCATGAATGCATCTTTCCTGTAGAACATGTTCGCCGTGAGGTATCGCCCGCCATGGCTGAGCACTGACTGCGTTAACGTGCTAAGCCTGTCCGTGTCTATCCTGCCTTCCACGCCAACGACGCCGCTTGAAAACAATTTTTGCGCAGCTTTGAGCCAATTATTATTCACAATGCAATCTGAATCCGTGAATGCAAGTATTTTACCCTTTGCCCTTCGGACTCCGTAATTCCGCGCCGATGCCGGCCCGCCATTCTCTTTGCCGAAACAGCGGAACTTTTCACCGTTTGCCTTCGCCACCATATCCTTCGTTGTGTCCGTAGAACCGTCGTCCACGAGGATGACTTCAAACGACGGATGTTTAATTTTGCGCAAAGCATCTATACACCTTTCTATCGTGGCAGCGCTGTTGTACACTGGCACTATGACACTTATGTCCGGCATAAAAGTAGTTTTGTCGGGAAGGCTTTAAACATTGAATTCTTTGGAATTATATCGACGTCATCACTTCACTCTGAACAGCTTCACTTCGCCGCCCCACTGCTCAACGAACTCAAAGTGCTGCAGGCCCGCGCCGTTGAAGAAGAAAAGCCTCGTGAATATCGCGTCGCTAAGCTGCACAGGCATGTAAATGATTGTCTGCCTGTCCGGTTCCACCCAAAGCATGCCGCTGATTTCGGCGCTGTTTGCGTTTGACATCGTCCCCGAGCCGTCCTTGGAGAAATAAAATACCGACTGGACGGGATGGAGATTGTTGTTCTCGGAAAAGAACGCCTTCATGTTGCCTGTTTCCGTATCGTAGTTGATGATGAAAGCCTGATTTGCGCCGGCAGCATAGCTGTAGAGTATGGACTGCCCGTTAGGCGTGGCGCCCGAGAGCCCCAGCATGCTGTACTGGTAACAGTCCCCCTTGGGGTCCGTGATGCCCGCCGCTGTACACGTGCCTTTCTTCTCCGGCGACCACGTCGCGAAATACGTCCACCACACCGACTTGCCAATTAGGTCCGACGACGCGAGGAAATAAGTCTCGTTGCAGCCGGGCTTCCTGTAGTCGTTCAGAATCTGCACTGCCAGAGACTCGTTCGCTGTCATCATTGACGCGGCTATATCCTGTATCCTTGCGGTCTCCCGCGCGCCGTCCGCGTAATCTATGACGCGGGTTATGCCATTGTCATACGGCACTGACACCAGCCCTGTTTTATTCGAGTCGTCCTCCACCTTCAGTAAATGGTTCTGCGAGCCCCCGTCAAAAACAACTGTCCTGTGCCCGATGGCACGTATGAAGTGCCCGGGATCCCAGTACGTCGCTATCGTTGCGCACTCGGCGGTGTTGTTGCGTATCCAGTTGAGCGCATTATACCAGTTGTCATCCAGCACAGTGGGCGCGGATGAAGCCACGAGTATGGCAGGCCCGACGTAGAAAGTGAATGAAACCGTCAGGGTCACCGCTATGGCGACAAGCGCATACGCGTCGTGCTTCGGCATAATTTTTTTCGCGTGCAACGCATAAGCGACGCCAGCCGTTCCTATCATCAGCCCCGCCCATCCCGGCGTGAACAGTTCCGTCCCGTTCTGCGCGAACAGTGCGACAAGTATAACCGTCATCGTCGGCAGAATCAGTTTGTCCTTCATTTCTTTCCTCTCTCCGTGAAATAATCATAAAGGCGCGAAAGCAATATTGCCCCGCCGACGGACATGGGCGCCGCGAAAAGTAGCGTGAACCGCACGGCCACAAGCGTGGCAATCATCGGCCCGAGCAGCCACAGCGAAAGGAGGGCAAGCGTATCAAAGTGCTCCCTGCGCTTGTAGTAAGCGTATGCGAGCCATGCCAGCGCGTACAGGGATAGCATGAAAGGCGAGAACCACAGCGCCGCGCCGCCCACGGGACTTATTTTGCCTATTATTGAGACTATGTTTCCTGGCTGCTGCAATTCTGCGACGGACACGTAAACGTTGGGGAACGGGCGTATGTTTTCGCTCTTCAGGTCGCTGTATTCAAACGGCCCGTATATGGTCGAGTACACATGCTCCACGCCAAAAAAAGGAGCGTTGAATGCCAAATAAGCCGCCATCATGATTCCGAACGCAAGAAAGTGCCTGCCCATCGCTTTCGGCACGTGGGAAACATTCCTACCCTGCACCACGGCAAGCGCGCTCTTCGCCAGCAGGAAACCCGCTATGAGCCACGGCAGATACCAATAGCCCGCCCACACGTTCTGGAAAAGTGCCAGCATAACGCCGGCAAGAATGCCGTAAATTATTGATAGTTTGGATATTTTACCGAGCACCTCAGTCCTTCTGTACATGAGCAGGTAAAGTGCCATCGTCGCCACCGGGAAAAGCATGATTATGGAATCCGTGTCCGGGTCTCCGCCCAGGGAACGGGAAACATTCGATATGTCGAAAACGTAGAACAGCGCCGCGAGCACGCCGGCTTTCCTGTCATAGATTTCGCGCCCTACATAGTAGGCGGGAATAGCTGCAAGGCTTGCCAGAAGCGCGGGCAGATAAATAAGGTATTGCCACAGCTCTATGTTAATAATGCTTCTTACAAGCATGAAAGAAAACGCGCCCAGATACTGATAAGGCGCCCGGAAGTACCACAGCGGATTGAAGTCGAATTTCACGGCATCGGCTATCTGCTGCTCCAGCGCCGACCGAAAGAAAAGCGTGTCCGTTGTCTGGAGCATGCCGGTGTCCACGATCATTTCCATCTCGCGATAGAACGCGTACGAGTCGATATTGCGCAGGTAAGGCCATCTGTAATCAATCAGCCTTATATGAAAACTGAGAAGAACTATCAGAATTACGGCCAGAACCGTCCAGTGCTTTCGCAGCCATGAATCGCAGTGCTCAATGAGAGAAACCATATGAACAAGTTTTCCCAAAATTTAAATAACTACGCTTACCCAAACAGCAGCAATTCCTCGTTTCCGTGCCTTATCGTGAAGAGTACGAGCAGCACCGCGAACGCCACGAACATGACTTTTATCGCCGTTCCCTTCTCCTTCAACTGAAGCGCCATCACCGTGAACGCGGGAAATATGACGAGGTAGAACCTGCTTATTGCCTCAAGCCGCGAAGAGAGCAGGGGCAACAGCAGCGATGCTGCGAAGAAAATAAACTGTTCTTTCGGCAACTTTCGATAAGACGCGACGAGCAGCCAGCCAAACAACACGAAAATGAAGAGATTAAATCCGTTGTAGAACGTGCCCGGAATATCATGCGCGAGTGCGTTAGCTGCCAGCGCCGCAATGCTATTATATACGGACATGAAAGGAAGCGACACTTCGCGGGCGAAGCCTGTATGCGTCGCGAATTGCGCGAACGGGTCGCCTGTGACCGCGAACTGGTACGCCATCATCGCCGCGAAGCCCATCGGTATGAGCAACGAATAAAGCACGTTGCCGCCTTTTCTGGCGTTTACATACAGTGATGGGAAAAAGAGCAGCGAGCCCTGCATCCTTGTGAACGCCGCCAGAAAGCCGGCAACGCCTGCGAAAAGATGATTGCCCCTCCCAGAAAACCAGAAAAACGCAACAGTCTCCAGAAGAAACAGTGATTCCGTATACACGGCGTTGAAAAAATAAGACGTCGGGAACAGCGACATAAGCGCCACCGCTTTGAAAGCCACGCCCGCCGTAAAGTCTCTCTTTATCACAAGATACATCACAGCCACCGCTAAAAGGGAAAGTATATTCGATATGGCAAAGCCTGCAAAATAATGCCCCATGAAACTCAGCGACCGTATCATCAACGGGTAAAGCGGGAACCAGCCGTAGTTGCCTCTGCCTTCCGCGAAAGCCGCGTTGTATCCGTTCATGGCTATGTCCACGTACGCCGCTGCGTCGTACTGCGCCCATGGGTTTATGAACATGTTCCCGTCCCGCTCCTGCCGCTGCGTTAGTCCCGCAGGAATGAGTTGGCTAGACGCGGCTACGAGAAGCAGAATTATCTTTACCGCAACGAACAGCGCTATAGCTTTCCTAAAATTGCCGTCTTCCTTCCACTCACTTTCAAAAGGTATCATCTTTCCAGCCGTATTCTTACGACGTTAAGCATAGACGTTACTATTTCCCTTAACGTAACTTTGGATTTGCCCCGCTTCCTGTTTTCAAAAACGATGGGTATCTCGCTCATCGTGAATCCCTGCTTCTTGGCGCGGTAGAGCAGTTCGGCACCTATGGAATAACCGTGCGAAACGAAACGTGGGAAATCCATG
>DATDXW010000042.1:0-8374 GCA_035289125.1 archaeon
CGCGCCGAGCAGCACGACGCCGAGCCATGGCAGCAACGGAAAATAGTCAAACGTCGTGAAAGGGTAAGGCGCAAGCCACAGGAGCGCGGGCGAAGACGGCAGTCCGATAAAACCGAGCAGTATAAGCGCGATGCCCGATGCAAGGATTAATTTAGGCCGCGCAAGGAACGGATAAGCAAGGATAGTGGAAAGCCCTATGAGGTGGAGAACCCCGAATAATATGGCGTTCCTTGGGAACGCCAACAGCGTAAATGCGGTTATCGCCATGCCCATCCCGAATATAACTGCCCCTCTTCGCAAAAAACGGGAAAAACGGCTTCCGTGGGCATAGCTTAACGTCATGGACAAACCAGCAAGAAAAACAAAGAGAAAAGCCGCGCTTCTCCCGATGAACATCAGCAATCCGGATGAAACGTCGTAAGGCGCGCCTCCGAAATACGAAAGGTCAAAAAAGAAATGGTACGCGACCATGAGAATCACGGCGACACCCCGCAGGGCGTCTATCTCCCATATTCTTGCCATCGTTATATCTGTACAACAAAGAAGAAGAAGCTTACTGAATTTCAAAAATTCGAATACTTCTTTTCCCATTGGCTTATTGTTCTTCTCGTCACTTTGACGTTGTCATGCTGCCAAAGATGATTCTGTACTTTTGACAGCGACATACCGTCCTGATGCATGTGAATTGCACGGACGATAACAACCGGTCTGTGTCTCATTTTCTCAAACCCATCTCTTTTGACAAATTGCCTTCCGCATTTGTTGCAGATATATCTTTGCTTTACAATTGTTTTGTTTCTTCGTTTGCCACGCTTAACACAGTCATCAGAATTACAGAAAATACATTCCAGAGACATTCATAACACCTCTGAAATATTTGTCAATAACTACTATTTATACTCCTATAAGTATACAATATCCGGGTATGGGAAAGCTTATAAATGTTACTATATAGTAATAAAGTATGAGAATTGGAAAAATGGTTTCATCTGTGTTGGGGAGTGGATACGTTGCTCTATCATTGGCATGCAACGGCGAACTGCCACCCATTGACATAGAACGTTATGAAAATAAAACTCTATCTGGTATCGTGGAAAACGAAAATTATATACCGGGAATTATTAGTAACGGTTTTTTTAGACGTGATGAAATCCCGCCCCATTACATCATTTCAATCAGGTCTAAGGATGGAACTGAAACGTTATATAAGGTTGTCGGTTTCAATGGATTGCCAGAAAGGGCAGACATAATGATAGATATTGGCGATAGTGTAGGTGTCTATGAAAGGCCCGATGTCGTTACAGTCACAGGGGAATCTGAAACACTTTATTACCCGTCATCATACTTCGACAGGATAATGAGAGAAAAAGGCGCGATATCTATAGGAAAAAACCGTTTTGTTGTTAAACAATAAGAGGTTTACTCTATTTTCGTAGATAATCAACAGTCAGTTAGCACCCGAGACCCAATGTCATATAATAAGAAGTTCAGAGTTTGTAACACACTTTTACTCAACTTCACCTCTAGAATTGTTTTAGAAGTGTGCCCCAAATTATGACTTTCTTAGTAACTCAAAATTTTATGTAAACAATCCCGCCACTAAAGTGGCGGGTGTCGTGAAAGGGATAGGAAAGGACTTTCGGCACACAGCTCGGCATTTGGCGGGGCGGGTTCGTTTTTGGTTTTACTTACGGCTCGGTTGCAAAGCGCACTAACTTGCCATTATCTCGTGCCTCGCTTTCAGTATGCGTATTATAAAATAAAGCGTCACCATTCCACCCTTGCTGCTGCCCTTTGCACTACCTCGGAGAGTGCGGGATGGGCGTGCACGACGTTCGCAAGCTCATCAGCCGTCATGCCCGCCTTCATAGCGACAGTTGCTTCGTGTATAAGCGTTGATGCGTCGGGCCCGATGATGTGGCATCCTAAAATCCTTCGCGTCTTCCTATCAGCCAATATTTTCACGAAACCATCTTTTTCGCGCAATGCAAGCCCCATGCCCGTGCTGCGGTAAGAGCATCTGCCAATGGCGTAATTCGTTTTCCTTTCTTTCAGTTCCTCTTCCGTATAACCGACAGCCGCTATTTGCGGCGACGTGAATATCGCGTGAGGCATTGGCCAATAGTTCACTTTTTCCCTTCGTCCGAACAGCGCGTTAAGCACGTAGCGCGCTTCCAGATTCGCGCTATGTTTCAGCTGATACTTGCCCGCTATGTCTCCCAGTGCCCAGACGTTCTTCGCTGTGGTTTCCAGATATTCATTCGTCTTCACGAAGCCACGCCCGTCCGTTTCTACTCCCGCTCTTTTCACGTCAAGAACATCTGTGTTAGGAACTCTGCCCGTCGCGATGAGTAGCAAGTCTGCAGTTATTTTTATCCGCTTCCCGCCCGTGCTTTTCGCCCCAATGATTATTTTTCCGTGTTTTTGCGCGACTTTGTCCGGCGAATAGCCGAGAATGATTTTGTGCTTCCGCGAAAAAACACGCGTGAACGCCTCTGCTATCTCTTTGTCCTCCCCCCGCAGCAGAACGCTGCGCTGAAGTATGGTAACTTTAGTGCCGAGCGAGCCGAAAAAATGCGCCATCTCCATTGCGACGAAGCCGCCTCCCAGAATTATCATGCTCTTTGGTTTCTTCTTCAGCCGCAACGCCTCGTCGCTCGTGATATACAGCACTTCGTCCAGTCCTTCAATGCCGGGCATGGCCGGCCGCGTGCCGGCTGCTATTACCACCTTATTGCCGGCTATCATGTCATTGCCCGCCTGTATCGTGCGCTTGCCGACAAACGTAGCCCGCGTCTTGTAAAGCGTCACGTTCTTCGTCACCCGCACGCCCTCCTCTATCTCCCGCGCATCTTTGTCTACCAGAGAAGAAGCCCGCTTCACTATGCGTGCAAAATCCACGCTTCGTAACGCCGAGCGTATGCCAAATGCACTGGAATCCCGTATCGTCTCCGCCACATCCGCTGAGTGCAAGACAATCTTGGAAGGTATGCATCCACGGTTCAGGCACGTGCCGCCCATGGGGCCTTCTTCCACGATAGCCGTCTTCATCCCGCGCGCCGCCGCGGCCGCAGCGACGTTGAGCCCCGAACCTGCGCCGATGACGATTAAATCGAATTTTTTTACTGCCACGAGAATAATTCGCGGCGATTATATAAAAAGTCGTTCTTTAAAAAGTCATCCGCCGCAAAACCTATTAATTTCGCCTAACCCAATTTATATCGTGCATTCTATTCTTGATTCAATAGGCAATACGCCGCTCGTGAACGTAGACGGAGTAATGGTGAAGCTGGAATATCTTAATCCCAGCGGCTCGGTAAAGGATAGGATTGCCAAGTATATCGTTGAGAAAGCGGAAAAGAAAGGCATGCTGAAGGAGGGCTACACCATCGCCGAAGCGACGTCCGGCAACACCGGCATCGCCTTTTCTATGATCGCCGCGCTAAAGGGGTACAGGATGATTGCGGTGATGCCGCGTGGCCTGAGCCGCGAGCGCGCTCAGATAATGCGCGCCTATGGCGCGAAGCTCGTTTTCGTAAAGAAAGACTGCTTCTCCTGCGCCATAGCCAAAGCCGAGAAACTCGGGAGAAGAAAGGGCGTTTTTCTGCCGCACCAGTTCGCCAACCCGTGGAACGTTGAAGAGCATGAAAAAGGAATGGGACGGGAAATTCTACGCGACGCAAACCGCATAGACGCCTTCGTCGCGGGCGTGGGCACGGGCGGCACGCTGATAGGCGTCGGGCACGCCATTGAGAAAAAGTTTCCGAAGGCGGAGCTTTTTGCGCTGGAACCGGACGAGTGCCACTTGCTCGCGAATAGCGGCATAGATTCCATTTATCATCATCCGCATAGTAGCGTGTGCCGTCATCACGGCATAGAGGGCATCGGCGATGGCATCATACCGGATATCATCAGGCGCGAGAAAGAGCTCATAGACGGCGTAGTGGAGATTAAGACGAGAGAGGCTATTGCTATGGTGCGACGCCTTGCGAATCGCGGCTATTTCATCGGCCCCAGTTCCGGCGCTAATTTTCTGGCGGCATTAAATCTCAAAAAGAAATACAAAAACGTGGTGACGCTCTTCCCGGACAGGGGAGACCGGTACTTGAGCGAAGGGATATTTGATTGAGTTGATAGGCTGGAAAAATGATAACTATCTTCGTTTTATAAGCTCAAGAAATTCGTCTCTGGAAATATCAGCGCCGTGAAGAATATTGAGCAGCACGCCGACGCTAACCGGTTTTCCCGTATGTATAGGTATAGTGACAAGCCTATCCTTTGAGTCTTTCATTTGAACATGACTGCTTCGCTGCCGCACAATTCTGAAGCCTTTATGAGAAAGAATTTTTATCATTTCACTGCCAGAAATTTGAGGCAATTTCATTTTCAAACCTTTACTTTCTGGATTCCGACGAACTCGTTGGGTTCCACATCCTGCTCTTCAAGACACATCTTTATGACTTCCTTGATATTCTTCATAGCATCCTCCGGCGAATCACCCTGTGTATAGCATCCCTTAAGATCGGGAACTTCGGCTATGTAAATGCCGTTCTCATCTCTTTCCAGCAAAACGGTGAATTCCCTTTTCATTCCGCTCATTAGAGATATGAGATGTAACCTTATTTAAAAGTAATGTAAGGAGCATCAAGCGTGCCCAAGACTAAGTGCGCTTTCTTCGTAAAATCATAGTATGTAATTTCCTTAAATCCTTCTCCCTGCTAAAAATAACATGGGACTGAACGAAGACGCACTGGAGTTGCACAGAAGTCATCGTGGGAAGATAGCAACTGCGCTTAAAATAAAGCTGGAGAACAAGCGCGATTTATCACTGGCTTACACGCCGGGCGTCGCCGAGGTCTGCCGCGCCATAGCCCGGAGCAAGGAGAGCGTTTATGATTATACCATAAAAGGCAACACCGTAGCCGTAGTCAGCGACGGCACTGCCGTTCTCGGCTTGGGCGATATAGGCCCGGAAGCCGCGATGCCCGTGATGGAAGGAAAGGCGCTCCTGCTCAAGGCGTTCGCAAACGTGGACGCGTTCCCGATTTGCCTGGGCACGAAAGACGTTGAAGAGATTGTGAATATAGTGACAAACATCGCCCCTGCTTTCGGCGGTGTCAATCTTGAAGATATCTCTGCCCCGCGATGCTTTGAAATAGAAGAGCGCCTGCAAAATCTGGGAATACCCGTCATGCACGACGACCAGCACGGGACCGCAATAGTGATTCTCGCCGCGCTTATCAACACTTCAAAGATAACCGGAAAGAAGCTGGAAGACATGCGCATAGTAATATCAGGCGCAGGAGCTGCCGGCACGGCTGTAGCCAACCTGCTCTTGTGCGTGGGCGTAGATAAAAAAATCTGCACGTCAGTGCGCGAAATAATCGTCTGCGACCGCAAAGGCATTATAAACCGCGACAGAACTGACCTCACCGGACCGAAGAAAAAGCTTGCCGAACATACCAATCCTAATAACACAACAGGCTCGTTATCCGACGCCATGAAAGGCGCGGACGTCTTCATCGGGCTGTCAACGGCAAATCTCGTTTCCAGTGACATGGTTAAGTCAATGGCTGCCAAGTCCGTAGTCTTCGCCATGGCGAATCCCGTGCCGGAGATAATGCCCGAAGAAGCCAAGGCGGCTGGTGCTTTCATCGTCGGCTCCGGAAGGAGCGATTACCCGAACCAGATAAATAATGTTCTCGCCTTTCCCGGTGTTTTTCGCGGTGCCCTTGACGTAAGAGCGTCGCGCATAGACAACAGAATGAAAATTAGCGCGGCGCACGCGCTTGCGAACTGCATAAGCAGTCCGACCGTGGAAAAAATCCTGCCCGACGCGCTGGACAAAACCGTCGCCCCGGCAGTGGCAGAAGCCGTCAGAAAAGCTGCGAGGGAGAGCGGGCTGGCGCGGGTTTAGTATCTGCCCTGCGCCACAATCTCATTGGTTTTAGACGATAAAATAGCGTTAGACGACAAAGTGGCGAATACGCCACCCATCAGTTTATTCACGTCACCCCGGGACATCTGGTAACGCAAGGCAGTTTCTTTGGAAGTATGAACTATTCCATCTTCCAAGCCCATTCTGTAACTTATTATTTCAGCGACGCGCGGCTCTAAACACGCTAACGCCGTTGCAGTCATTTCCTATATTACATCCAATGAAAAATATAACCCGATTCTATTGACCGCCAGAAAGGTTTCTGCATTTCTGATAGGATAACCATCCATGTTATTAAGCATATCAGATAACTATTAATGTATGCCCGGCGACAAGCAGGAATTCTTTGAAACGTCAAAGAAAAAGCGCTACAAAGCGGTCTATCGCAGGCGCAGAAAGTCTTAAACGCTTTCTTATATGAGTTATATATATGCAGGAAAGCCCGATGGAGAAGATTAAGCGCATATGGGACGAATACCACGAAGGCACGTCACCGAAGCCGGAAAGCGACTGCCATCTGGAAGAGAAGAAGTGCAAGAAGTGAATATAATAATCTGCCGCTATTAAGAATAATATGAAATACGCGATTCAGTTCCATCGCTCATCGCGTGATCACTGGGACATACGTTTGGAGCGCGACGGCGTCCTCAAATCCTGGGCAATAACAAAAGAGCCGACGAATGAACACGGAATAAAGCGCCTCGCCATTCAGACACCAGACCATGCGCTTGGCTACGAACGCTTCACCGGCGAAATAAAAGAAGGCTACGGCAGGGGCACCGTCAAAATCTGGGACTCCGGCTCTTACGACGAGGAAAGCTGGGCAAAGGATAAAATCGTCGTGAAGATTGAAGGGAAGAAGCTAAAAGGCTCTTTCGTGTTGCTTCATCCGAAAACATTTGAAAAAGATAATTGGCTGTTTTTCAGGAAGAAAGAAAGCCCATGAAGTCAAAGCTATTACATCCCACACTGGGATTGTTCAGAGAATCTAAAATAAAGATTCAGGGCTGTTTCATATTCTAGAGTTTCCCTTTCGGCGGGGCATAAAGAATTCAAATAACCATTTATCGGACCAAGTTCGGCACTCATCCTGTCATATGTCCAAATTTGCCAATTGCTCTGCTCAATTACCCGCAGCCGCAACAACACATCGGAAATAGTGGTGTTCAACGAGACCATAATTAAAATGTGTTGCAAATCTTCTTAAAGCTGTGAGTTTCCATACGCCAATTTGGACAGATTTAATGGCATCATTACATTCTTTCAGAAAGAGCGTGTGGCGGCCCCGGTGAAAAAGCTTGTTATCTCGCTCATGAGCTCTTTTCTCGGCACGGCAGCGGACGTAAACAGGAGTTCGCCGCCTGCGGAGCACATGAGCCGATAGGGGTCTTCATTGATTCCTTTCGTCGGGTCGCTGCCGGCATCGTGGACATTGAGATGACGGACGCCGCACTCGCGCAGGCTGAAAAGGGATTCCTCATGTATGTGTAAAAAATTCCTGCCGTCATCGCGGTAATCACCGGGCGACATCCACGTGACTATCCTTTCTATCGGATATTCGCCGGAGCATCTCCCCGCGGCAACAAGAGCATCCCATGCACGCGGTCCTTTACCCAATAGTCCTATGCTATTGATACCATACTCCTCTGCAAGGGAATCAATGAGCATTTCTGCATAATGAATGAATCTCCAGCCGTCATGTTCCTGCCGTGAAGGCGCCGCGGCAACAACGCCTATTCCCTCCCTTATCAGATGCGCAGCGGCATACCGCGATGCATGATAGCCGTCAATGTCATACGGAAGAAAAATTACGGCTTTTCCGGACCAGTCGGGAAGCCATGCATTGGCCGTGACGGTCATGCGGCCGGAAGTGAAATCATGCCTGATAAGACCGTGTTCCATGAACAACTCCCTCTGTTAATCTTTAAAAGCGCCCCGCCCAAATAGGATAAGCGCGCAGCCGCCGGTAACGGAAGTAAGAGCCTTTCGGTAAAGGCGCGCGCGGTTCTTTTATTCATTTATAAGCGTAATTCTTGATTGTATATCATGGCAAAACTAAATAAAATATCAGACGTCGTCTGGGAGTATCCCAAGCAGGGAAAAATGAGAGTCCCTGCGCGAATCTACGGCAGCGAAAAAATAATAAAAGCCATGGATGACGGCGTCCTGAACCAGATATCAAATGTTGCGACGCTTCCGGGCATAGTTAAAAACGCCATGTGCATGCCCGACGGGCACTTCGGCTACGGATTCCCCATCGGTGGCGTCGCGGCGTTTGACTTGAACGAAGGAGTTATATCACCAGGCGGTATCGGATTCGATACTGCGAATTGCTAACGATTCGCTGCGAATTATCAACTGCGGTATGCGCTTGGTGACTACTAACCTTACTATGACTGATATAAAACCGAAAATCCGCCCGCTGATAGAAGAATT
>DATDXW010000043.1:0-25932 GCA_035289125.1 archaeon
TCAGTCAAGGAAATCCTTGCTCCTAAGCTTGTCCGGCAGGTATTCTTCGCTCATGAATTTGAGCCCGCGGTGCGACAGCGCCTCTATCTCGGCTTTCACGCCCTTCTCAATCATGAGGTTTATCTCTTTGACCCATCGCGGATTCTTGTTGAACCATTCGTACTGTAAGAGTTCTTTCGCCCGCTTTATGTCCACTTCTTTCGCTTTGATTATCGCCTTCTGCAAATTATATTTGTATATATCCGAAACAGTAAGACCTAAAAATTTCGCCTCAGGTGTCGCTATTCTGTCGGAAACATGTGCCAGTGAAATGGAGCCGGACTTTATCACAGAGTATATGTAAAACCCGTAACTGTCCGAGTCCGTGAATACGTATACAGGCAGCTTATGTTCCTTGTTCAGCCGCTGTATGAGTAAGCGCGTCCCTCGTGAAGGCTGCCCTCCCGTGCCTATCAGTATGCACTTGTTCTTCTGCCAGAATTTGTCTTCGTGCAGTCGTTCAAACCCTGCGTTTTTCTCCACGACCAATACAAATTCCGCGTCAACTTTCTCGAACGATATCTCGTCAACCGTGGAAGGTATCGACCATCCTCCGCTTCCGAGCTTGCCCCAGTTTATCTCGTCGCCCCTGTCCCGTATGACGACGTTGCCCGCGACGATTCCTTTCCTGTCGGTCGTGAGGTGCAGGTGCTCGCGTAACGTGTCTAAAGCGACTTCTATGTCCACAATGAGCGGGTCACTCTCTGATTGCTCGTCGAAAGTATTCTCGTTGCTATCTGGCAGCGTTCTTTTCAGGTTGTAGTACATGTCTCTTATGCTCGCGTGTATGCTCTCGTCTAAAAGACTTTTGCAGAAAGAGCCGACCATCATCGTCTGCATGAACTTTTTTGAGTGGGCGACGTTGAAGAAGTAGCGCTTCGCGCTTTTGTCGCCAAGAACGAGCTGTTTCGTCTTCTTGTCAAAGACTACGTTAGACAGCGTTCTTAGAGGTATGTCTATGCTCGGGCTTCCTTCCTCGTTCAGCGTCACGATAACTTTCTCGCCCATTTCGGCGAGCTTCCGTTTGGTTTCCTTTATTTCGTCCGCCATATTTACTCCTCTTCGCCTTTCTCTTCCCCGACCGCCAGAGGCGCCACTTCTTCGCCGGTGTCGCCCGCTTTCTGCGACGCTTCCTTCAGTCTGTTTCTGTTCTCTATAATCTCTTTCAGTTTCTTAAGTATGTCCTTCTCATCCTTGCCTGTGAGAACGTGCAGCGCCGTCGCCATCTCCACGGAATAACGTTCAAATATCTGCAAGCGCCTCTGCTGGTCGCCCGTGCGCCGCTTGCCCGATAAGTAACGTGAAAGCTGGCGTCCGGCGTCCTGTATTGCTAGTTTCATTTCCTTTATTATATCCGGATACGGTGCGATGGCTTCTTTGCTCTCCGAGACAAACGGGACCCATGCTGATGCCATATGAATGACAAGTATCACCGGACCGACCGGCATGTTGTTGCCGGATTGCTGCAGCCCGTACCTCTTCCATTCTATCTCTTTTATGGCTTCCATTGTTGCGCACGCACCGGCCTGATACATTAGCGGCACCCGGTTGGCAAAGCGCAGTATTGTCATCTGCTCGTCGCTCTTTAGGTCTCCGCCGTAAGCGATGCCCACTTCTATCTGGAACGGGTTGCCGCGATAAACGGAAGGCTCGCGCGTCACGGCTATCGCAAACTCGGAAGACGGATATTCCTTTTTCATGCTTTTTTCCAGTTCTTTCCCGCCTATGGGCGACAAACAGTCAAGAGGCGGGCGCTGTATTTTGGCGCGCTGCATTGCCGAAAGCAACGCGTCTATCTCCTCGCGCATCAGTGAAGAAGGAATTTTTTGCGTGTCCAGTTTCGCCGCGACGCATATGTCCTTCGCGCTTTGCGCCCCGGTAGAGGAAAAATCATTGGCTATGAACGTCGCGAGCGTCCTGCTCTTGCTCGAAGCAAGCATACGCAGTAGTATTCCAAATTCTATCCCGTAAGGATGCGGCAGCATCTCTTTCGGCTGCTTCGGCAGCTCGTTTACGCTTCGCGGAAAAATCGTCTTCACCCCGTCCGATGCAGTGAAAGTTATCCTGGCGTAAGGATTAGCTATAGAAGTCTGCTTAAGGTAGTCGTCAATGCCCTGCACTTTCCTGTAGCGCCCGGTCAGCTCTATCGAAACGATAACGCCGCTGTCCTTTATCGGAGATTCCACTTCCTCGTCTTTGACAATCTTCGGCTCGTTTTTCAGCGTGTCTATCACCAGTTCCACGTACGTTGCTTTCTTCTGCGTATTGGTCTTCGCCCATATTCGCGTGGGCTTTCCCGTGGTCAGTTGTGAATAGAGAACAACGGCTGATATCCCGATGCCCTGCTGGCCGCGACTTTGACGTAAACGATGAAATTTGCTGCCATAGAGAAGCTTGCCGAAAATTTTCGGCACCTGTTCCTTTACGATACCCGGGCCGTTGTCATGGACAGTGACTATAAACCTATCCTCGCTTACGGACTTTAATTTCACGGATATCTCCGGGAGTATTCCCGCCTCTTCGCACGCGTCCAGAGAGTTATCCACGGCTTCCTTCACAGCCATCATAAGCGCTTTCGTCGGGTTGTCGAATCCCAGCAGATGCTTGTTCTTCTCGAAGAACTCGCTTATCGATATTTCCTTCTGCAACGCAGCCAGCTCTTCCGCGGTCTTTGCCATAATCATCGCTTCATTAACCTGTACGCATTCCTGTGGGGCGCGCCCTGGATGAGCCTCTCTATGACGCGCCTCGCCACGTGCACGGCATTATGCGTTCCGATTATCGAGACAGTTTTGCCGTAAATCGAAATGCGGGTGTCGGTGTCCGTTTCCACGCGGCGCTTGGCTTTGCCCCTCGTTCCTATTAACCGCGCTTTGATGCGTTCGCCGCCGGGTAGCTCTATCATATAGAGAGTATTCTCATCATCCAGCAGCTCAAGCGCAACGTCATGGGAAAATCCTCTGCCGATTGCCGTCACAACGAAAGCAGCCATCATCGCGTCAAGAGGCTCGCCGTTTATCTCTATCGAGTCGCTTATATTTATCGTTGTGCCGGTCTTTTCTTCTATTTTGCGTTTGACAGAACCGCCTCTGCCGATAAGTGCGTGCTTCCGCTTTTCAGGTATCCTGACTTCCTTCAGCATCTTATCACAGCGTGAGGAAACCTTTTCTTCTGAGCGCGTTCGCTTCAGTTAGCGTATAGCGCCACGTGACATCCCCGTGCGTTTCGCCCTGTATAGCCCATGGCTTCAGAAGAACCACATCACCGACTCTTATCCACACGCGTTTCCTTAGTTTGCCCGGTATTCTCGCCATCCTAACCGTGCCGTCCTGGCACCGGACTCGCATCTTGTTGGTTCCAAGCATGGTCTCCACCACGGCTGGAATCTCGCCATTCCTTGGCGTCCTTACCCTCACTTCTTCTTCCATAGTATCATCGTATTGCATAAACGGTTCTGTATAGCTTCTTTCCTTTCTTTTCACCCGCAAGCTTAAAAGAGCCGATTACGTCGTATTTCGAGGAAAGTGCCTTGGCCACTTTTCTCGCATCGCCTTTCTTCACGATGCGCATGTCGTATCCCTCTTCACGGCGGATGATGCCCGTGATCGCGCGCGAGGGCAAAGCCGCGCGCGCCTTCTCCATTATCTTCTCCCTGTCCGGGCCGCGCGCTTGTATGACGCCTTCATGATAGTTGCCGGATATCTGTGAGCAGCGGTCGCAAAGCCGCTCCTTTACCCGCACGTGCAGTTCTTTTATCTCCCGTTTCTTGATTCCGTTTGCAAGCCTGCCCTCCGCTTCCAGCGTGACAGTAGCCGTGCTCCCGACCATTTTGAGGTGCATGGAGATGACTTTCGTTTTTGTAGCCTTCTCCAGCACGGCTTTCCGCACAGATTCTTCCATGTCCGCAGTGCATCGCGGGCACGCGTTGATAGTGAAGTCCTTTATGGAAAGAAGGCTCTTCCCTTCGGCGAAGCATGCCTTGCATAAATACCCAATTGTAGCGGGTTCCCCGCACTTGATGCAGAACATGCTAATAGAACGCACTCCATATTAAAATAGTTATTATATAAGGGTCTCCGTCTATGGAACCCGGTAGTGTCGTAGCAGAGTACGGCTGTCTGGTTGGGGGCGCACCATTTTTTATCATGTATTTCTCGCCCTCGGCAAACATGAGGGTGGCGCGGAACAGCTTGTTAACGTCGTCATTTATCACTTCTCCGCTGATGTCTGTGGAGTCCCCATCGTATCCCGCGAACCACGCTGTTTTTTCAGTTGCCTTCACAAGCGAATAATCATCTGCCGGCGTGTGCACCACGATGGTATTGTCATCCACCGCTATTCTATTGAGATCAGGTTCGGTTGTGAACGCGAAATTTTCATTCTCGTCGTAGCTTGAAGAGTGCGTGAAATATTTTCCCACCATATAAGACGGCGACGGCACGGCGCCCGGATAGAAACCGGCCGTCCCGCCGCCTCCTGTGCCGCTTTGCCACGTAAGCCCGAACACGCTGCCCAGTATATCGTCGCTATCGGAAAGAAAATCACTTTCTGCAAGGTCCGAGAACAATATTACCCTGCGCCCCAGAAAAAGCCATTGCTCCATAAGAGGCATGTTTCCCTGCATGGAAGGGACGTCCGTAAAAAGTATGAGATTGGCGGCTTTGTCCACGTTCGCCACATCCGGGTCGGCGCTCATAAGTATCTTCACGGTGCGACCTTTATACTCGAACGTCGTGCCGAGTCGCGACTGTATAGCGTCCGCCTCGTCAGTCGTGCACACGCAATGAATGCGGAGTGATGGAGACGGCATTCCTTCCACAGCAAGCGTGTATTCAACGGTTGCCGGCAGAAGCCGCGAGAGTATACCAGTCACGGCTCCCGCATCGTTGTTGTATATGGCGTCGTTGAGCGTGCCCGACAAGTATAGGGAGCGCAGCGCGTCGTCCGCGGTCGCGCGGAGGGTTGCGCTGTCCCAGAAAGAGTAACTGGTTATTGAGAAGAAATAAGTTATCGACGTGAAAAGTATTATTGATGCGATGAACGCTTCCAGTATTCTCATAAAGCCTTTCATTTGCTCACCGTTAACTCTATCAGGACCACGCTTCCGCTTTCGGTTGTCGCGGACCTTTTTGCCGTGAAGCGCGTGCCCCCGGAATCCGGCGAACCGCAGCTTGCCAGCACTCCTATGCCATCAGTTATCCTTATGCTCACGAAGGCGCCGGGAGAAAACATATCGTAAAGTTTTACTAGTTTGTCGGCATCCGGCGGATTGCAATAGGCGTTTAGCGCCGATATTTTTTGCGTTTCCACGATTCCGTTCGTGCCCGAAGAAAGCCCGAACATCGCCGCGCCGTCGGGCGAATCCTCCCATCCAGGCGAACCCGTGCCGTATATGAGCATATCCGAAACCCGGTAAGACGACGATTTGACGTTCTGCAGCGCCGACTGTTCTTCAAAAAGCGGCAGCCGCGATATTACGGCGATAAGAATGAACGATATCGTGCCTATGAAGATGGCGATAGCGACGATGAATTCTATGTCCAGAACGGCTTTCATCGCATCACACCATTCCCAGTTTGACCACCAGCAGATACGTGAGTACGCCGATCGTGAACATTATTATGCTGTGCTTGACGCCGCCCGATATGGAATCGGTGGATATCTGCCCGGCTATAAGCCCGGAAAAGATGGACTGTATCACGATCATCAGGAAGAACAGTGACTTATAATATGATGACGCCTCTTCCGGAGCGCCGAACTGGAACGCAGCGGATGTAGTATGGAAAATATTGCACCCTATGCACGATGGCCCGGAAACGCCCACACATAGCTGGCAAGGATTGGTGCCCATTAAGCCGGATGGTGATATCCCGCCCACGGACATGGAGCCGCCGGAAATTTCCGACTGTACGAGAGGAATGAGGAATTTCACGAGTGCCAGCGATATGCCGACGAAGATGAAGAATATAGCATACAGCATCAAGACCTGTTGGTCGAGGAGACCTGACTTTTCGCTTTCCACGTCCCGGAGCATTTCTATATTGTTCGCGAGCGCATCCATTATCTCCGTGACGTTCGTGCCTGACGCGGATGCCTGTCGTATTATCATTACGGAACGCGTGATGACCCTACTCTGCCCGACGCTCCGGGCGAAACCGTCCAGTACGGAGTCAAGCGGAACGTTCCAGCTCAACTGCGTCGCCATCTTCTCAACGTGCGGCGTCAGCGAGCCGTAATTTGACTTGGACACAAGACGTATTGATTGCAGTATCGTCAGGCCCGCGCGTTGAGATTCCGCCAAGTCTCTCAACAGGCTGGGAAACTCCTTCTCATAAAGCCTGGTTTTACGAAACTCCAGAAAATTATAAACAGCATACGGGACAATGAGCATCATCATTCCAAGAAATATGAGATTTGCGGAGACCGGAAAGTTGCTGGAGAAGGCGATGGCCAGAACAATGGCTATGGCGAAACCCGTCAATGACAGTATCAGCACTTTCCGTTTCTTCGTGGTTCCCATAGCATTACCCGTTGGGGGATATTGATTTCATGAGCATCATGAACCCCACCGAAAGCAGGGGCAGTATTATGAAAACGATGAAAGACTGGATGGCTGCCGTTTCCGCGCCGGACGTTATTGCCGCCATGATGGATGAAAGGACAACGAAGAACATCGCACCGACTATGATGAGCGTCAGGTATATTTCCACGAACAGCGAAAGGTCCTGCGCGTATTTTTTTATCCGGCGCCTGTAATCTGCCATAAGGTCGTTCGATTTTCCTGACACATAATCGTTTATGTTGCCGCCCGACGCGTAGACGTTGTTTATTCCCCACAGAAGCTCCTTGAATTCTTTTGATGGCGTGCTGTTTGCCCTTCTTTTTATCGCGGAGTGAAGAGACATGCCGAAAACTTCAACGTCCCTCACTATAGTGCGGCAGTCCTTGGCCACTTCGCCGTATTCGTCAAATTGCGAGAGTGTCCGGAAAAAGAATATAGGAGGCGCGTCTTTTGTGGCTATTGACGATAGATAGGAAACCGCGAAAGGCAGTACCTTGCGTATGTTCACTTCACGCGCCTTGGCCTGCGTCCCTGGATAGGAATAGAAAAGGAAGAGCATGCCGCCGGCTATGGAGCCCGATAGCGTTAGTGAGAGGAATACAGCCATCAGCGGCTGTATTGAGAGCAGTCCGAATATGAACGAGAATATCATCATTTCCACGATGAACGTGGATGCAGTGAAGAACCCGGATAGCGCAAGCCATTCTTCTAATGTATACGTCATGTTCGCTTTCTGCAATTCTTCCTGCACATCCGGAAAATACATAGCCGCCTTTTTTGCATAACCGCCGAAGACGCGATAAGATACGCTCTGTAAGGTCATGCCTCTCCCTCAATTTTGGCAAGCAGCCCCTCCGGCGAAGTATAGAAAGCGTCTATGACGGCTCCCACTTCCCTGTAGTCCTTGATGCCTCGTTCAAGCATCCAGTTTATTATCCTGCCGCGCTTCTCTATTTCCCGGCGAATGTCATCGGGCGATATCCCCACGGAGTCCGCTATCTTCCGAAGCAGCACGCTTTTATTACCGACTACATATTTGTCGTTTCGCGCGTCCCATGTGATGAGCTCGTCCATTACGGGAGCCTTGGAATCTTCGTTAAACCCTATGACTTCAACGAGGGAGCTGACCCTCCGGATATATTTCTTGCCTTTCTTTACTCGCTTTATGAATATTATGACGTCCAGATTCTGCAGCAGATAAGCCGGCAGTCCTATCGGCTCGGACGTTAGCCTGTCCACGAGCTTGTTAAAGTCCTCCGCGTGCACCGTGGAGAGCCCTGGATGCCCTACTGCCATCTGCTGGAAAAGCACGTAAGCTTCCTTGCCTCGGACCTCGCCCACGATTATGTAATCCGGCCTTTGCCGCAGCGACTCTTTCAGGAGGCTGAACATATCCACTTGCGTGCCCGTCTCATCCACGGCAACGCGCGCCACTTCCGGCACCCAGTGGGCGTGCGGCAGTCGTAGTTCCGCTGTGTCTTCTATGCTCACTATCTTCATCTGCGGATTGATGAACAGCGACAGCACATTCAGGAAAGACGTCTTGCCGGTTGCCGTGCCGCCTGACATCAGGAAACTTTTGCCGTATTCCAGAACAAACCATGCGTATGCGAGCATGGTCGTGTCGCATGTCCCGTAGCCGATTAGGTCTACGGGAGTAAGAGGCTTGTCCGTGAACATCCGGATTGTGAAATTGCTCCCTCTTCTGGCTATGTCGCCGCCCAGCGTCGCCTGGACTCTGCTGCCGTCGGGTAACGTGCCGTCAAGAAGAGGATGCGATATTGATATGGTTTTTCCGCACCGTTCGCTGAGACGGTTGGCAAATGAGTCCAGCTCTATAGTGCTGTCAAACTTGATATTAGTTCTTATAGAGCCAATCTTGGGATTCCTGTGATAAACGTATATGTATATGCCCTCGCCGTCGCACGATATATCCTCGATGTTCTTGTCCGCCAGCAGCGGTTCTACCCGCTCCATCCCGATGAAGTCGCGGAAGACGTAATACTTTAGCACGGCCTTCTTTTCCTCGCTCAATGCGTAGCCGAAATAGCTTATCGCCCGCCGCACGGATTTTTCCATGTATCCTTCCACGTTGGTATTGCGCACCTCGGAGAAGTTTATGTCGACCTTTTCCTGTATGTAATCCTTGATGTTTTGTATCATTTTTTTTTCATGCTCGTTTATTTCCGGCTCGATCACGCGATATACCATCTCCTTTGACGCAGTGTCGTATGATATGTGCACATAGACGGGCACGCCGGCAGCAAAGTTCGGAAACGTCAGCGGATATTTGAGTTCCTTGAAATCACCTTCCTGTACCTCCTGTTCTTCTTGCTTGTACGTGGCTATCACAGGCACGTTTATGCCATTGTCTATCAGCGCCTTGAATTCTGCCGACGGAGTCCCTCGGCGGGTATGCGTTTCTTGCGGCGAGGGTGGCATGCCTATGAATCCCATGGGCGTCGCCGTTGCCGCGGGCGCATCTTTTTTCAGCCGTATCTTCGGGAAAGATGAAGACTTGAGAGAAATCCGGAACCCCATATAATCATCTGCTTGTGATCGTTATCAATCCGCTTGTTTTTCTTGCCATGGCGTATTCCTGCGCGCTGTCCACGAATCCGTTAATATTATACGGGTTAGCGATATTAAAAATTTCCTCGCGCTCGCTCGCTCCCGACGCGCTCGTTGCATTGAGGAAACAGCTCTCGCCGGGCGTGCACGCCCCGCCGTTGCTGTCTTCCGCCCGTATTACGTAACCGTTCCCGGATATCATGACAGGAATTCTGACGTACGCCTCGGCGTTCCCGTGCCGCGACGCCTTGACGATGGCGGTCATCATGGTCTCTGATGCGGTTTTCAGCTGGCTTTTGTCCGCAACTCCTGTCAGGAAAGCGCGCGCGTCGAAGAAGCTGTTTATGACGTAAACGGTCAGAAGCACGCCTATGCCGAAAAAAAGGACTTCCATGACAAGCCTGTACTGTCCCTTCATGCTGCTAATATCCCGCGGGCATTATATTAAGTTTAATTAAGTTTAAGTTTCACGACTCGATAACAATGCTTACCAGCGTTTTCTTCTCATTCCCGAGAGTGTCGTCGCCCGTTTTCTCCAGAATTATCGTGCTTCCCTTTGAGCCCACCTGGCTACTCGTGCTCTGAAGCACTATTTTCCGCGATTCCAGCGTGCCTCCTATCTTTAGCTCAAGCGGCTCAAGCGTGTATGCTATTGAGTATTTCCTGCACTCCGTGCCCGTGTCAACGCACGTGCTGAGGACGCACAGCGTCATAGGAGAATTGTCCTGCCATACGCCTTTGGTCGCGCCACAGTCATTTCTCCCCAGCGGTATTGGCGTTTCCGAATCAAAAATGGTGCCGGAAGAAAGGAATTCAAGGCCGACGCTCTGCGCCGCCTGGTCGAAGAGCATATCCGCGTCAATAGTGATGGGCATCCGCACCCTGCCGCCGTGATTTGCGACGTCCTTTATCGCGCTTTCCAGATTCAACATGAACGCCCTGGAATTTTCAATCGTGGAAGCGTCGCGAATCTTGTCAAGAAGCGGCAGTGCCACCGCAGTTACGGAAGTGACCACGGCAATAAGCACGGCCGTTAGAAGCACGGAAGAAATGACCTGCTCCACTCCCTTCATGGCATCATCTCTTCAGCTTCATGTTCGGCATAGTCGTAAGAATAAGCGCGTTCAGCCTTTTCTCAAGTTTCAAAAGCTTCTCGTCCACCTTTGAAGAGCGTTCGTCAGGCTTGGCTTTCGCTTCCTCTTCTCCGGCAAGCTCGACGCGCTGTATGAAGTCTGTTAGCTTTTCGGAAAGCGCGTCCACGGATTCCATGAGCTTTGAAACCCTGTCCGCCAGGTCTGAATTCATCCTAATCATTTCGTCCACCACGGCCTGGTTCGACTTGACTATCTCCATCATGGTCTTCATGCCCTCGCCGCCCTGCGTTTGCTCCATTATCTCAAGTTTCTTCTCCAGGCGCCTTATCGGGCCGATGGGCACCAACTCATAGTCTTCCTCCATATTGTCACCTGCTGAATATTATCACTTGCTCCGTTGATATATAAAAAGATGCTCTCATGTCTCAAAGCAATAGATGCCAAGCGTGGTGGCGCAATCCGCGTTCCCGCCCTGCGTCCATGCAGTATTTGAAAAGGTCGTCCATCCACGTTGTCCGTAACCGATGGCTGATGTCCAGTCGTTGCAAGTGTTCGCATCTTTTAATCCGGTTAATAGCGTCCCGGTCCACACTAATGTTGAGAAGACAACGCCGTTTTCGTTGCTGTTAATCGGGTTGCTAAGCGTGCCGTCAGTCAGGTCTGCCTTGCTCGTTGCCACGGTTGCCTCGTCCCCGACACGGACATACATGATATCCGGTATGCGGTCTTTAGCGGCAACGGTGCTTGTGGACAACCATGCCGCCCATGTGCCTCCGAGGTTGGCAGCATTGGCAAGCCCCTGGCATTTGGAGTCCGCTCCCGTTAATCCGCCAAGGTCTCCGAGGTATTCCACGGAGCTATGGAAGACGTGCTTTGGCAGTGTGGTCGTCGTGGTAGTGCTCGTCGTGCTTGTAGTCGTGGTGGCTGGCAGCGTTGTTGTCGTGCTGGTAGTTGTGCTCGTCGTCGTGGACGTTGTCGTTGTGCTCGTCGTAGTCGAAGTCGTTGTAGTCGGCGCGGTCGTCACATCCAGCGTTGTCTTCATATTCACTATCCTGCCCGCGACAGTCAGGTCGTGCGTTCCGATGTCCGCGTTCACTGTGAATTCACAGGTTTGCTGTGGTGTTATCACCGTGCAAGTGGTGCTACTCACTACAAGTGCGCCGTCCACGAGGAACGAAGGCGGTGCCATATCCAGCGTGCCCAGATTCCGCACGTATACTTTATTGTCGTCTGTCTGGACTATCTTGAAGACTTCCCGTATGCTTCCCGTTTGCGTGTCTGCCGCGTTGCCTACATGTTCCGAAGAGGACTGCTGGACGACGATGAACATGGTGTAAGAAATGCCGACAATCACTATAGTGATGAGAAGCAGGAGAATGATGGCTGTTATAGAGGAAACGCCTTTCATAGAAGTATTGCATGCGTTTCTATAATATGGCATCGACTTGCGGAGCAAGGGGATGGAAACGCCTTTCATGAAAATGAATGGCGCCCCCGGCTTAAAAAATCACTCTTCTGGCATTGGCGGCATTGACGGCGCCCCACCGGACCTGGCGGTTATGACGTCGTCTATTCTGAGTATCATCTCCGCCGCTTCCGACGCGGAATTAACGGCCTGCGTCTTTATTTTCAGTGGCTCAACGACGCCCAGCTTGTCCATGTCAGCTACCGTGGCACGGAACACATCAACGCCTGCGGATTTCTCTCCCTTGTCGTGACGCGTCCTGAGTTCCACTATTATGTCTATCGGGTCCTTGCCCGTGCTTTCCGCCAAAGTCTTTGGTATTATTTCCAGCGCTTCCGCGAAGGCATTTATCGCAAGCTGTTCCCGTCCGCCCTGGCTCTCCGCGTACTGGCGCAGGCTTCTGGCTACTTCCATTTCTATCGCCCCGCCGCCGTACACTACGCGATTATTTTCGAGCGCAGATATGATGCCCAGAACGGCGTCGTCCATGGCCCTTTTCAGCTCGTCAACAACATGCTCCGTGCTTCCGCGGACGAAAATGGTCACGGCCTTCGGGTCCTTGCATTCCTCGACATATATCACTTCTTCGCCGACGATTTTCCTTTCATACACCTTTCCGGCAAAACCCAGGTCAGACTGCGAAATCTCGTCTATAGAAGATATTACTTTGGCTCCCGTGGCTTTGACGAGCATCTCTATGTCACTCTTCTTGACGCGTCTTGCAGCGGATATGCCGTTCTTCGCGAGATAATGCTGCGCCAGGTCGTCTATTCCTTTCTGGCAGAACACGACGTTAGCCCCGCTCGCCGAAACTTTCTTCACCATATCCTTGAGCATCATGCTCTCCTGATTGAGGAAAGCTTGCAACTGCTCAGGCGTGTTCACCTTTATCTCGGCGTTTCTTTCCGGTTCCTTCACTTCCAGCGCGCAGTCAAGCAGGAGTATCTTCACATCCTTCAGCTCTTTGCGCATCGAGGGGTTTGCGAACTCTTTTTCGAGAAGCACGCCTTTTATCAGTCGCGAGTCCTCGGCGCTTGCGCCGTGCTTCTTCTCGACCTTGATGTAGTCTTTGTCTATCGTTTCCCCCTGAACATAACCTATAGCATCGACGGCAAGTTGCGCCATCTGTTCCTTGGCATTTTCCCCGCTTTTGCCCGTCATTGCGGTCATAGCTATCTTCTTCAGCATATCCTTGTTTTCTATGCTGACCTTTATGGACAGTGATGTCAGCTCTGCCAGCGCTTTTGTTTTCGCCAGCCTGTAGCCGCGCACGATCACCGTAGGGTGTATGTCCTGTTCCAAGAGCGCCTCGGCTTTCTTCAAAAGCTCGCCTGCTATGACGACTGCCGTCGTCGTTCCGTCGCCTACGACGTCTTCTTGTGTCTTTGCTACCTCAACCATCATTTTCGCAGCCGGATGCTCTACGTCCATTTCTTCCAGTATAGTGACGCCGTCATTGGTTATTACCACGTCGCCTATCGAATTGACAAGCATCTTGTCCATGCCTTTCGGGCCGAGCGTAGTTCTAACACTTTCAGCGACTGCTTTTGCCGCGGTTATGTTCCTGCTCTGCGCGTCCTTGCCCGTAGACCTTATTGTGCCTTCCGGCAGGATGAAAATTGGCTGTCCACCATATCCATTCATTCCAATACACCTCTCACGTATATTATGGGCACAAAGCGCCCAACCGATATATCCTGCCAATGTTTTTAAACGTTGGCATTTGGTGCATTTGGCCCCCGCTTTGCAACTTACGCATTTAAACATTGTCGGTTAATTATCAATCACGGGCCGGTAGCTCAGCGGTTGGAGCACCTAAGCATGTGCTGTGTACGTCTTATATGACGGCTGAGCGTCTAAGCAAACTGGCGGTCGGGAGTTCAAATCTCCTCCGGCCCATATTTTCATGGGATAAGAGAAAAAATGCCGGAGTCATCCGTGATAATTCGTCGCATCCTTGCGTAACTCAAGCTCGCCCCATCCGCCGGACAGGCGCCTGCAGACATGCGACAACTCTTCCTTCAGTTCTTCGTTCCAAAATGACCACGTGTCCCTTATCCACGCCGCTGCGTTGCGCTCGTCTGGATTCATGAGGATGAGGTTGTTCCTCCACTTCAGCGTCTGCAGTTTCTTGTACAGCGCGAACAGCCTCTCGCGCTCTTCTTTGCTCAGCATGTTCTGCTCATATACGCAGCACAGCGAATCAGGCGTGCCGATGAGAGGCTCAATGATACGTTCGGTGAAGGAAAACATTTTATCCGAGATTTCGTTTCTTATCTGGTCGAAAATTTCGCCTTTATCTTCTATCTCAAGGTTGAACGTTTCCTTGAGTTCTGTGAAGTGCGGCAGGCTAAATTTGGTTTGCAATTTTTTGTATCGTTCAAGAAGTTCCGGCTGCATAGTATAATAAATTTATCCAAAGTATATAAACTGTTGTATTGGGTGGCGAAATGAAAATCGTGGTGAAAATCGGGGGTTCAGTGGCGATAAACGACATGGGCGTGGATGCGGAATATTTTTCGCGCTTTCTTCCCGTGCTGAAGCGGCTGGAAAAAAGCAATGATGTTTCGCTCTGCATAGGCGGCGGCAAAGTCGTGCGCAATTACTTCGCATTGGAGAGGAAACTTGGCATGAGCGACGAAAATATGGAGAAAGTGGCGATAGAAATCATACGCGCGCACGTTCTTTTCCTTTCTTCGCTGACCGGCAAATCGCCCGTCTTCTCACTGGATGACGTGCGCGACGGAAACATGGTGATAGGCGGTCTCGCGCCAGGCCGTAGCACGGACGCGAACGCGGCGCTGCTCGCATCGCTGATAAAAGCGAACGTGTTCGTGAAGATGACAGACGTTGATGGCATATATGACAAGGATCCGAAGAAATTCAGCGATGCGACGTTGATAAAGAAAATGGACTTTGACGAGTTAAAGAAATTCTCGCTCAAAGGAACGCCGGGCAATTACGGTATTCTGGATGCGCAGGCGATAGAAACCATCGCAAAAAACAAGATAAAGACGATAATAGTAAATGGCAAGAACCCGGAAAACCTGCACGATGCCATTGGGATGAAAATCGGCACGCTTATCACAGGAATGCATTAGTTTAATACAATGGCCTTTAGGTCGTCGTTATAATTATTTGCATTCCTGTGAAAATGCGTCAAGGAAGGCTCGTTGCGTACCCAAAGAGTCTCTGACTCTTTGTTGTACTTCGGGCTTTAGCCCGAAGATATTTATCGGATGAACATCATCAGAAACGTCAGATATAGTACAAGAGCGGATATCGTTCCGACAACTTCTTCATTACTGAGGCTCATGTTTAACTTACGCAGCCGTGCCTTAAAAAGGTTTTTGACCGAGTAGACAATAGGGGTCCGTGGTCTAGTGGCTTGGATTTTGCTCCGCAAAATCCCCGTATATGACGCAACCTTCACATGGTTGAGGCCGGCGGTTCAAATCCGCCCGGGCCCATCCCAATTCCTTTCGATGGTGACAGACGCACAGCGGTGCGTCATTCAGCTTCAAGAAAGGTATAGGACTTACCCCAAAGAAAAAACGCTCTCACGGCGGCGCACAGTAGATTTTTAATAGAAGCAATAGCGATGAAATAATATGGCATACGACTACGTTGCCGATGGCAACGGAGGGGCATGATGAAAGCAACCGCAAAGGCAAACGCCAATATTGCTCTGGTCAAGTACTGGGGCAAGCGGGATGAAGAGAAAATTCTTCCCATGAATTCTTCCGTTTCTATGACGTGCGATGGTCTGGAAACCGTCACGACAGTGGAGTTTTCTTCGATGTATGCAAAAGACTCCGTGTCCATAAACGGTGAAGATATGGAGAAGGACACGAAGAATGTCTACGCGCATATAGAAAAAATCCGCAGGCTCGCGGGAACAAAAGAAAATGCAAAGGTCGTTTCAAAAACGAACTTCCCCGTCGCCGCTGGGCTGGCTTCGTCAGCTTCGGGATTCGCCGCGCTCACCGTCGCGGCGTGTGTAGCAGCAGGCTTGAAGCTCTCGCAAAAAGATTTGTCAATTCTCGCGCGCCAAGGTTCCGGCTCCGCTTCCCGCTCGCTGTGCGAAGGCTTTGCCGTCTGGCACAAGGGCGCGAAAAGCGACGGTTCTGATTCTTATGCCGAGAGTATTGCAACGAAAGAGCACTGGAAAGACTTCCACATGCTCGCCGCAATAGTCAAAGAGACGGCAAAGAAAACGTCGTCGCGCGCCGGTATGTCTCAAACGATGAAGACGTCGCCGTACTATCGCGGCTGGCTCGAGACCGTTGAGAAAGACATAGCAAAAATACGTGAAGGAATAAATAAAAAAGATTTTATTGCCGTCGGCAGCGTGGCAGAATTTAACGCGCTCAAGATGCACTGCGCCATGATGACGACGCAACCGCCGATAATATACTGGGAGCCGAAAAGCGTTGAGATAATCCGCGCCGTGCAGTCGTGGCGCGAGGAAGGGCTGGAATCGTACTTCACAATGGACGCCGGTCCTAACGTTAACGTGATGTGCCTGAAGAAAGACGAAAAGGAAATAACAAAGCGCCTCAAAGCGCTGGGCATAGCGAAGGTTATTGCATGCGCGCCCGGCGACGGGGCGCGGCTCGTCAAAGAGCATCTGTTCTGAGGCGCTACCGCGCTCGCCGGCGGCGCTCTGATTTTGGCGGCGTGCGCAATGATATTAAAGCGTTAGAACAGTTCTTTCTTATGATAAAAGTCTCGGCACCAGGCAAGTGTATCATAATCGGGGAGCACTCTGTCGTTTACGGGAAACCGGCAATTCTCGCGGCGATAAGCAAACGGTGCCATGTCGCGGCAGAAAAGGCGGGAAAAATAACCGTGTCGTCCGTGGCAGGCGACTTGTCCCTTTCCGTCGGAGACGCAAAGGCGTTCGCGGCGAAAGCAGACGTCCTATGGAAAGAATGCTTTGCCAAAAAAGATTTCTCGCCTATGTTCGCGGCAATAAAAGAAAGGCCGGGAGGCGCGCTGAAAGCGGGCATAGGCAAGATTCTCAGCGAGCTTTCCGTCAGTAATGGCGCGAAAATAAGGATAGAATCGGAAATGCCCATAGGCGCGGGCCTTGGCTCTTCCGCTTCGCTGGCTGTTGCGCTGACAAGAGCATTATCAGAATTAAACGGTGTGACGATTTCGAAAGAAAGAATAAACGAAATCGCCTTCCAACTCGAGCGCTATTCGCACGGCACGCCCTCCGGCGGTGACAACAGTGCGTGTTGTTTCGGGGGCATGGTATGGTTTCAGAAAGAACCGCTCACGATAAAGCCGCTTGCGTTGCGTGTCAGCGGTTTCGCGCTCGTGAACGTCAAGAAGCGCGAGAAAAGCACAGGCGAGTTAGTGCAAATGGTGAGAAATCTGGAGGAAAAATACAGGAATCAGAGAATAGACGCGCTGGGCGTCGCCACGGAGCAGATGCTGGAAGCGCTGAAAAAGAAGGACAGCAAAAGGATAACTTCACTGCTCAACGGCGCGCAGAAGAATCTGAAAGAACTTGGCGTCTCCTGCAGGGAGATGGACGCGCTTGCCGATGCCGTTATGACAGTAGGAGGGGGTGCCAAGTTGTCGGGTGCCGGTGCGGGCGGAGTCATGCTTTGTTATCACGAGTGCGCGCAAAAGTTGAAGGACGCCATCGTTGCCGCAGGCTACGAGTCCATGGAAGTGGAAATAGGTGCCGAAGGCGTGCGAACTGAATAGTGATTTATAATAATGTCTTAAATAAATGAAGTGTGATTTCTTATCATGACTCACGTCTCCGCTCCCGGCAAACTGATGATAGCCGGCGAATGGTCAGTGCTCGAACCGGGAAACCCGTGCATCGTCGCGGCAGTGGACAAGCGCGTGCACGCCGAAGTCCACAAGAGCGACAAGCTCGTCATAGAATTGAAAGATTTCAACAAAAAGACGACAGGTTCTTTTATCGGGGGCGGAATAAAATGGGATTCGGACGACAAAGTATTCGCTTTTGCCAAAGCGGCTGTTGAAACGACGTTAAAATTTCTCGGAAAAACAGAGGCATTTCGATTAGTGACTTACGGTTCCTCGGACATGGAAATAAACGGCGCGAAGCTGGGTTTCGGCTCTTCTGCTGCTGCTATTGTAGCTATGAATCATGCGATACTGCGCTTCTTTTCCTACGACGACGCAAAGTTTACCGTCAAGCTCTACAAGCTCGGCACGATAGCGAATTACATCGCTCAAGGCAAGGTTGGCTCTTCCTTTGACATAGCCGCTTCTGTATACGGCAACGTTCTCGTCTACGAGCGCTTTGACCCGAAATGGCTGGATGTTGCCATGGTGGCAAAGAACATCGCGGACATAGTAAGCGAAAAGTGGCCCGGCTTCAGGGCGAAGCCGATGGAAATACCGCGTGGCTTAAAACTGCTCGTAGCTTACAGTGGCAAGCCCGCGTCCACGACCGGAATGATTGAAAAGATGAAGCAGTTCAAAGTTAAGAACGCTGAAGAATACGTACGAATAGTCTCTGACATAACTTCTATTGTTCAGTTGCTGACGGTGAAGTGGACGGACAACGCCGCGGTCATGCGAGCGATAAAAGACAATCGCCAAAAACTCAGTGAGCTTACACAGTTGTCGGGCGTTCCCGTTGAGACAGAAGAGCTGAAGGAAATGGCACGCCTTGCCGACGAAGCGGGCGGCGCGGGCAAGCTCTCCGGTGCAGGGGGCGGAGATTGCGGGATAGCGCTGTGTTTTAACTCAGTCGTCGAAAAAAAAATAAAGCAGGCGTGGAAGAAAGCAGGTTTTCCGATAATCGACGTGGAAATAGGAGAAGGCTCAAGGGAGGAATAGCCATGGAAAAAGACGTGATAATACTCGTTGACTCACATGACAACGTGATAGGCTACGAGACGAAAGAGAAATGCCACAGGATGAAGCCGCTCCTCCACAGGGCATTTTCAGTGTTTATTTTCAACGGCCGTGGTGAGATGCTTCTCACTAGGCGCGCCAAGTCAAAAAAAACGTGGCCGCTTTTCTGGAGCAACGCGTGCTGCAGCCATCCGAAAAAGGACGAAACAGTAGAAAACGCGGCGCACCGGCGTATCATGGAAGAGTTAGGCATTGATTGCCCGCTCAGGTTTTTGTTCAGGTTCCAGTATGAAGCCCAGTACGACAATGAATGGGGCGAGAGCGAGGTGGACTCGGTTTTCGTCGGCAGTCACGACGGCACTCTTCGTTGCGATAAGAACGAAATAGCTGACTGGAAGTTCATGCCTGCATCTTCTTTACGAGAAGACGTGAAGAAGAATCCCGATGCATATACGCCATGGTTTAAATTCTGCTTCGAACGCGTCTTGAAAGAGATGAACGTATGACGGAAGAGGTTTCTTTTCGCGGCAGTGCCGGTCAGTTGCGGGGCGTAGTTCATGGCTCTTCTCCAAAAGCAGTGATTCTTTGTCACGGTTTTACCAGTTCAAAGGACAATAAAGCCGGCTGGGCGGAAGAGCTGGCAAAAGACTTTACGGTTCTCCGTTTTGACTTCTCCGGCCACGGTGAAAGTAACGGGAAGCTGGAAGACATAACCCTGACATCATTGATAAAGGATACGCAGTGCGCCGTTGGCTTTCTGAAAAAACGCGGTGCAAAAAGCATCGGCATAGCCGGCCATAGTCTGGGCGCTTCGGTCACGATACTTTCCGCTTCCGTAGCCAAAGCCATCTGTCCGATAGAACCGGTGACGGATTTTTCTTCCGTGAAGCTCAATCCGTACGGGCTGAAAAAATTTGACGAGGACGCGAGAAAATACGACATTTACAGCATGCTGAAAACGGTGAAAACGCCCGTGCTTTTCATCCATGGTGACAAGGACGACGTCGTGCCGTTGTGGCACTCGCAGAAAGCGTTGAGCTTTGCGCCGCCCGGCAGCAGATTAGAAGTGATAAATGGGATGACGCACGATATTCAGGAAACCGGTTATGAAAAAGTAGTCGCCCTTACGAAAAAATGGTTCAATCAGGCTCTATAGGCATTGTCATAAACCCGCGCACCGAAAGCCATCCGCTTGAGCGGGTGGATGATACAAGAAGCGGGTTAATGCGCCATTCCTCAACTAAACGCTAAATAAGTAAGGACGAAAACGAGTCCGCATCGTCAAAATTCAAGCCATGCGCTAAAAGTCCTTTCCTGTCGCTTTCATGATACCTGCCACTTCAGTGGCGTGTAGTTTACAAAGTATCATTATAGGAATTGTCATAATATGATAGGCGGATAAGTCAAAAGACATTTAATGCGCGAATAATGGAAACCGTGAGATTTTTGAACCGCGAATTCAAAGGAACTACCCGTGTCCGTACTGTCGGCTCCTATACTACCAAAAGCGGAAAAGTGATAAATGAAACTGGGGCGCGTATTGAATCGTTTGCTTTTACACGGGTTTACCGAAGAGCGTCACCATCCATAAGAAAATTTCTGAAAGAGAAAAAGAAAAAATGGAAGCAAGAAAGCATAGGGTACGAGTTTGAAGAGACACTATATTTCGTATAGGTTTTTTTCATACAACTTTTCCAGTTTCTTCATTGTGGTTTTCTTGATTTCGTCCATGAATAACAGGCCTTCCGCTTCGCCGATTGTAAGACTTTCAAGTTCTTCTGACATTTTTTCAAGTTGCTCCCTATATTGAGGCCGCTTGACGGTTGCTATCTTTTTCCGGAGAATTGACTTTATTTGGCGGATTTCCTGTTGCGTGAGAATTTCGGATATTTTCATTCCGCGCAGTTTTTCCATTGTTTTCAGGAAGATTTCGGCGTGTTCCCCGAATACTTCTGGGAAGATATAAACCATCTCGCCGATTAGGGATTTGTCCATAGTTATATGCCCTGAATTGCCAAAAGGCTTTACGACTTGTTTTATTATGTTCATAAGTTCGCCTCCAGCTGTTTCAGGCGCTTCGGAAATTCATCGCATTTTTTACACGCGTAGCTCTCTGCATATTCTTCTATCTCGTCTCCGAGATTATTCGCTTATTCCCGCCACTTTACCACGTTTCGCATTTTACTTCTCATCTCCTTCTTTTTCCAAGATGCGATATGGGCATGCGATGCAGCGAAGCTGCAGGGCATTTAGGCTGATTCTCTAGCCCTTATCTTATGAAGGCGCGTTACGCTGCCTGCGAGTTTGTTCAGCATGAGCTTGCTGTCGGCTATGTTCATCTCTTTTATCACGACTTTATTGCTCACAAAAACAGGCGTGAATTTATCAGGATACGTATCAATGAGTATCTTTGCCGCCCTCTTTATGTCCTGCGTCTTTATGTTGCCCATGTTATCGGCTATCGTTTACTGGTAAAGGATTTAAAAGCTCCCGCTCTGCTAAATACTATGCGCGCCGCTTCAGCAAATACGCCCGTTGGTGTGCTTGCGTTTGATGAAAAAGGAACACTCACTAAGTGCCATTTCTACCCAAAGGACGCAAAAAAGGCGCTGGAAGAATTCTTAAAAGCCGCTCCCGAATCGTGCAGTGAAGCCCGTGCCGCGATGCGGCAGGTTTCCGTGGAAGAATGCCATTTTTCCTCCGAAAAGGAGTTCATCACATTCATATCGGACTTTTGCGCGCTGCTCGCCATGAAGCGCCTTCACGGTGCCGTCGGCAAGGACAAGCTTCTGACGGAAGCATCAAAGGCGCTGGACGAACTTACAGACGTGGAGAATACCGTAAACATGCGGCTGAGAGAATGGTTCTCGTTGCACTACCCGGAGGAAAAGTCGAGAGGCAAAGAGTTAGCTCAGAAAATAGAGAAATACGGCGCAAGGGAAAGTTTCCCTGATTTTTCACCCTCTTCCGGCGTTGCGCTGGAGGAAGAAGACGTTGCCATACTGAAAGAATATGCGTCGCTGGCGCAGAAGACGTCCTCGGCGCGCGACGCGATTGAGCGCTACGTAAAGGGCATAGCAGAGGAGATAATGCCCACAACGTGCACGATAGTGAACCCGTCGCTCGCGTCGCGGCTCATGGCGCATGCCGGCTCTCTGGAAAAATTCTCGCGCATGACCGCTTCCTCTATACAGCTTTTAGGAGCGGAGAAAGCGCTTTTCCGCCACCTCCGTCACGAGGGCAAGTCGCCAAAGTACGGCATAATATTTTCCGACAGCCGCATCCAAAACGCTCCCGCCGAGAAGCGGGGAAGGATAGCGCGCATAATTTCGGCAAAGCTTATGATGGCGGCAAAGATAGATTTCTTTTCCCATAGGAAAGAAGCGTCGCTCAGCGAAATTGTGAAAAAGGAGCTTGAAAAAGTATGAAAGTCGCGCTTTTTGACATGGACGGCGTGCTAGTGCGCGGGACGCATCTCTTCAAGTTATGGAAATTCTTCTACAGCGAAGGCTACGTCACCAAGGGCGACACGCGCATAATTTTCTCTCTTGTGAACCGCTACCTACGCGGGAAGATACCTTACCGTGCTTTTGCTGACGAAGGAATAGTCTTTGCCGCTTCGTGCATACGCGGGATGGACAAGGAGGGCATAGAGAAATCCGCCGCCAAATTCATAAGAACGGTCAAAGTCCCTTATTTCTCCTACGCCAAAGAGCTGATAAACCTTTTCAAAAAGAACGGTTACAAGACGATAATAATATCCGGCAGTAACATGGAGCTTCTCAACGGCTACAACAAGACGTTAAAGGCTGACAAGATTTACGGCTCGATATTCGAGATAAAGAAAGGCAGGTACACGGGCGCTGTGGAGATAAACATGTCGCTCGAAGAATCAAAGCGAAGGGTGCTGGAAAAGATGGCGAACATAGACTTTCCCGCGTCCTTCGCTTTCGGCGATTCGGACCAGGACTTGGCAATACTTGAGCGCGTCGGCAACCCCGTTGCGCTTAATCCGACGAAGCTCTTAAAAAAAATAGCGCAGGAGCGCGGGTGGACAGTGCTGACGAAAAAGGACGACGTCGTGGACGTAGTGAGGTCGTTGATGTGAACGAAATGTTTCCGGGCGTTTTCCGCTCAGGACGACTACTCTATACCGAAAACCTCGTGCCGGGCCAGCGCGTTTACGGCGAGAAGCTGCTGCGCAAAGGCAAAGAATATCGTGAGTGGGACCCCAGCAGGAGCAAGCTGGGCGCAGCGTTGCTTAAAGGATTGAAGAATATGCCGATAGGCAAAGAGAGCAAAGTTCTTTATCTCGGCGCGTCTACTGGCACAACCGTTTCCCACGTAAGCGACATAACGCGTGAAGGCATCGTTTACGCCGTAGAGTTTGCGGAGCGCGTTTTTCACCCATTACTTGAACTGCAAAAAAAGCGAAAGAACATCGCTCCGATACTTGCCGATGCGCGCAAGCCCGAGGAGTACGGGTGGATTGAGGAGTGCGACGTGCTGTTTTGCGACATCGCACAACCCGACCAAAGCCTGATAGCAATAAGAAATGCTAAAATGCTCGTGAAGAAGGGCGGCATAATGATGCTCGTCGTCAAGTCCCAGAGCATAGACGTGACGAAAGACCCAATCAAAGTCTACAAAGAAGAGGAAACGAAGCTGATAGACGCAGGGTTCACGCTGTTGGAAACGATAAGACTTGAGCCGTACGAAGAGAAGCATGCCATGATTGTGGCACGAGTTTGACGGCTGCGAGAGCGTTAGAGATGCATTGAATAGATGTTCTGTTTTATGATTAAGTAACGCGATGATATTTATATACAAATGTGCGTATTTGTATCAAGAGGAGTTAAAATGCAATCAAAAAACATTACATTGAGAGTAAATTCCGAATTATATGATAAGTATAGAGAGTTTTGTAAGAAGAAGGGCTTATTAATGTCTCGTCAGGTTGAGATTATGATGGAAGAACAGCTTAAAGAGGGGGCGAGAAAATGACTAAAGATAATCACGATTCTATTTTTCAAAGAGATATTCAAAGAGGAATACAAAAAGGCATTATTAAGGTAGAAAGCGATGGCTCAAAAGTAACTTATTTCTGCAAAAGGGATTATTCAACTTCTTTTAAAAACCCAGAAGAAAAGGTAAGGGCTTCTTATTTTTGTGAACTTGTTTTAGATTATGATTATCCGACCAAAAATATAGATATTGAAGTTATTGTTCCAAGAAGAACGCCAGAAGATAGGGCGGACATTGTTGTTTATGATGAAGAGGGGGCAGAATATATTGTAATAGAGTGCAAAAAAGACGGAATAACCGATGCTGAATTTAAGCAGGCGATTGAGCAAGCGTTTGGGAATGCAAATAGCTTAAGGGCGAAGTTCGCTTCCGTCGTCGCAGGAATTACTAAAACGGCGTTTGACGTTTCTGGATTTAAGCCAAGCGAAAGAGAGAAAAATGTTATTTCTGATATTCCAAAGAAATACGGAAAAACACCAAAATATAAATTTATCAAGGGAGAGGCAGACAAGGAATTAAAGGAAGTTTCCAGAGAGGAATTAATAAGGGCGTTGGAAAAATCACACGATACTGTTTGGCAGGGCGGAAAATTAGCCCCTACAACTGCTTTTGATGAGGTTTCAAAGCTTCTTTTCTGCAAATTGCGAGATGAAAAAACAACAAAGAAAGGCGAAACTTACAGCTTCCAAATTGGAACGCATGAATCCGCAGAAGAAATTTTTAATAGAATAAATGCGATTTATCTTAAAGCAAAAAAAGAAGATGCAGAAGTCTTTAAGGATGATATAAGATTAGAGCCAAAAGTAGTTTACAATGTTGTTGAGCATTTGCAGGAGTTAGCCATAAACAAGATTGATTTGGACACGAAAGGCGTTGCTTTTGAGAGATTTATGGAAGATTTCTTTAAAGGAAAAATGGGGCAGTTTTTCACACCAAGAGAAATAATAACTTTCTGCGTTGAGATGATGAACCCAGAAAGAAGCGATTTAGTCATAGACCCTGCTTGCGGCTCTGGTGGTTTTCTACTTAATGCTTTGGATAAGGTTAGAAAATTTGCAGAATCAAATTACGATGAGAGAGAAGCATGGGAACATTGGCATAAGTTTGCTATGGATAATCTTTACGGAATTGAGATAAACGACCAAATCGCAAGAGTATGCAAAATGAATATGATTATACATGATGACGGGCATACAAACATTATCAGCACAGATTCATTAAAAAATGTTGATGAGATTACAAAAACGCATAAAGGATTTAAGAAAGCTCAGTTTGATATTCTTCTTACAAATCCGCCATTCGGGGCAATAGTGAAATCAACAGAAAAAGATTATTTGGGCAAATATGAATTAGGAAAAGACAAGAAAAACCAGAAAACAGAAATTCTTTTTATTGAACGATGTTTGGATTTTCTAAAGGCAGGAACAGGAAGAATGGCGATAGTCCTGCCAGACGGAATTTTAACCAATTCCTCTTTACAGTATGTAAGAGATTTCTTAATGGAAAAATCGCAGATTTTAGCAGTTGTTAGTTTGCCACAATTTGCATTTACTCATTTTGGGGCAGGAGTTAAATCTTCTCTTGTATTTGTGAGAAAGAAAAAAGACAACGAGAGAGCAGGCAATTATCCTATTTTTATGGCGATTGCTGAACATATTGGTTATGACGCAACAGGCAGAAAAGACCCAATCAATGACTTAAACAAAATTCTGGGAGAATACAAAAAGTTTGAAAAAAGCCCGAAGGGGTATAAAGGGGTTTGATGATGGTTTTAGATACCCCAACAAAAATAACTTTGGGAATAGCACTTTATGGGGCTATCTTATCAACAGTAGCTTTAATCTGGAATATTTATAATAAGTTTCAGGACAAACCTAAAATAAAAGTAACTGCAAAATTCGGATTTTTAGATTTTGGTGGGAAACTTAGCGAGACTAAACTAATTGTTACTGCAATAAATAAAGGTAAAGGGTCGGTTTATTTATCTTCTATGGGATTAAGAAGTGGAGAAGAAGATTTACTAAATTTATACACTCATGGATTGCCCCATGAATTAAAAGGTGGACATTCTCACAGTGAATGGTTTGAAGCAGAAAAGCTAAAAAATAGAAAATATGATTTTGCATGGTTTAGAGATGCAACAGGAAAATTATACCAAAGTCAAGACATAGGTAAAAAGTTAGAAACTTATTTTAAAAGTGAAAAGGAGAAAGGTAAAAATGCCTGAATGTTTCACAATCTACGCCGATGAAGTTGAAGGAAGATTAAATCCAGCATATTATAAAAATAAAAATCCTTTTTTGCAAAGTAAATACGAATTGATT
>DATDXW010000044.1:0-6845 GCA_035289125.1 archaeon
CCTACATCACATGAACGAACTACTCAAGCAATACCAGAAAGAATACAACAACACGCCACACAGCGGCATTAAATACATGACTCCACTACAAATATTCAAAGCCAAACAAAGAACCGGCTCAGTATGGGCTGTCGGGTAACAGGTAGGTCAAACGCAGCACCTGAGCCCTTCCTCGTAGGTCATGGACGGCTCCCAGCCGAAAGCGTGCCTGATTTTTTTAATGTCAAGAAGCTCCTCATGATTTTCCTCGGGATTACCGAGACTTTTCACGGCGATCTTCTTTCCTGCAGCAGCGGCAAGGAGCTCCGCTGCATCCCGCAGTAAAACGGACCGCCCGCAGCTTACGTTGAAAGTGCCTTCTGCCGGCTTTTCAAGGGCTTTCAGATACACCCGAAGAAGATCGTCTATGTGTATGAAATCCCGTTTCACGTCGGCATTGCGCAACGTGACTGTTCCAGAATTCAACTGGTTTATGATATCCGGGACGAGAAATCCGGGAGGCATCCCTCTGCCGTAAAGGTAGGTCTGCCGGAATATAATAACCCGCTTACCGGCAATGCTGCGAAGCACGTTTTCCGCCTCCGCCTTGGATTTCCCGTAGGGAGTGCGCGGGTTGAGGGGATGCTCTTCGGTAACCGGAACCGTATCCATCTTCCCGTAAGCCTTGGCGGAGCCTGCAAACATGATATTCTTTGCGCCGCTTTTCGCGAAAGCCAACGCCACGCTTCTTGTGCCGTTGACGTTTACGTCCCACGTCTGCTTTTCGTCCGGACTTTTCAGCAATGCGGCAAGATGAAAGACAGCGGAAATATTCTCTTTGCGCATTATCGTTTCTATGAGTTTTTCATCGCGGATATCTCCTTCATAGAAAGGAAAAGAGGCGTCTACTGCATGACGGGAAATGCCCGCTACTTTATGCCCTTTCTTGAGAAGAAACGCCGCGAGCCGCGAGCCTGTGTATCCCCCGCAACCCGTGATAAGAACCCGTTCCATTTCATGCCCCTGTAAGCGTTATCCTGACAGCAGCGAAGAACGTTCGCGGTATCGCCTTGATGAGCTTGTTCTTGCTGACACCAAATTCCCTTTCCCGGTAAACGGTGGGTATCTCGGTTATGCGGCGGTAGCCGGCCTTGTTCGCTTTCAATATAAATTCCATGAGGAAAGGGTTGCCGTCTTTCTCCTTGCAGTCTACCTTGTCAACTATCTCCCTGCGGAAGCCGCGGTAGGCTATGGTAAAGTCGCTTATTCTCACACCCGATATGACGGAGATGAACCTGTTGCCAAGCCTGCTTATCAGCATGTTTGCAGCCGACTTATTAGTACTCCCGCCTTTCGCATATCTGGAAGCCACGACAAGATCGTAGCCGGCGTTTATTTTTTCCACTATTTTCAGCAAATCTTCGGGATCGCATGAGTTGTCCGCTTCCATAGAAACCACCATGCGGCCGGTGGCGTTCCTGTATCCGTGCAGATGCGCTGCTCCTGCGCCGTCCCGGACTTTTCTGACAAGCGTCTTTACGTTGCCATACTTGGCATTCAGTTTGCGCGAAAGCGCTGCCGTCCCGTCTTCGCTTTCATCATCCACAATTATCAGTTCCCCGCGGAGCTTACCCTTTTTCAATACGCGCTCAAGGCTGTCAACGAGGCTCTCTATGTTTTGCGCTTCGTTAAGAGTAGGCAGAATCACGGAAACGTCCAATATCACACCCGAGCCCGCCAGTAATCAAGAAGGTCCTTCAGCGTCTTTTCAAAGGGTACCTCGGGCTTCCATCCTGTTTCGCTGCGGAATTTCGTCGTGTCCGGTATTTGAAGCGTCACGTCGCTCGGTCTTATCAACGAAGGATCCATGCGCGGCTTTATGACACCCTTCATTTGCGACATTCCTATAAGCTTCTGCATCATCTCGCCCACTTTCATCGTGGCGTCGCCGCCGATATTATACACTTCGCCGGGCCTGCACTTTTCCGTCAGCAGCCAATATGCACGCACGGCATCGCGCACATCCGCAAAAGTGCGTATTGATTCGAGGTTTCCGACGTTGATAAAAGGTTCTTTTTTCACGCCCTTCTCTATCTCAGCTATTTGCTTCGCAAACGACGACTCCACGAAGAATTCTCCCCTGCGCGGACCTGTATTATGCACTATATTTCCGCCTATTCCCGCATGGAACCAATGGTTTTCGGTCTCAAAATCCCAGACTTCATCCGAATAGTTAAGCTCAGTTATCTTGGTTATATCATTGTCGCCTTTCAACAGCCATTTCCCGTTGTCAGTTCCTGTCTGAGTAAGGCAGCGTATTTCAAAATATCTTGCATCGTCTCTGTGTTCTACGTGTATTCTGTATTTAATTTTAAGGACAGATTCCACAAGGTAACATACCCCTGCTGCCAATATAGGAGATTTTGTCTTGAAACGGTATATTTCACTTTTAACTTTATTATTCTCATCGCCGTCTCCTGCATTATATCCGAGTAAGAAGGCCCTTTTTACCGCAGACGATGCGTTAAGAATGAATCTGGGCACTCTCTTATTCTTGTCAGACGCATAACAATCCTCATAAAATCTTTTTGAAATATGAAACGGCTTTCTTACAGACAACCGGTACATTCCGTTCTTTTCGCTGCTTATTTGACTGTCTGCACCGAAATACTTGAGCAGTATAACTTTAGATTTTTCTAATTTGGAACGGTTCTTGTTATCAAGTCGCATCCTTCCTGCAGTTACGCACCCCTCAGCAACAAAAAACCCGTAAAGCCATGCTGGCTCTTCTGCCATTTCTGTTAATTCTATACAAGGCAATGCGGTTATTTTAACCTTGTCTCCTGTCTTCAGCTCGCCTGCTTTCACTTCGTTGCCTCTTTCATCAATTATGGAATGGTTATCCGTAACGTCCACGACTCCGCTCCTGCACGAAATCTCCAATAGCTTATGACCCTTGAGAGGGTGGCACGACAAATGCTTGATTTTAGCCCAAGAATTATCATTCCATACCTCCATATCGCTTCTGCTCATATCCCATATTTGCGTGCCGTCTTCAAGCATTTCGCCTGAAAAATATCCTCCTAATTTTCCTGCTTTTCTTATCTCTGAAATATATACTATATCTATCATCCCACTTTTTGTATCCCGCATAATTATTGGTGTCCATTTACTCACGCTGTGCGTGAACATCCTTGTCCTTATTGTCCTAATGCCGTAAGAAACATAATATTGATACCCAAGCATGTCCTCGCCTACCTTGCTTACGGCATAAGGAGAAACCGGCCTGAGCGGGTTCGTCTCCTTTATCGGGACTTCCTCCGGCCGCACTTGGCCGTAAACCTCGGAAGAACTGCATATATGCACAACCGGATCCAGCTTGTTGAGCCTTATCGCCTCAAGCAGATTTGCCGTGCCTATGACGTTCGCTGCCAGCGTATCTGCCGGAATAAGAAAGCTTGCCGGGACATAAGATTGGGCTGCGAGATGATAGATGACATCCGGCCTGACCTTGGTTATGACGCGGTTGACCGAGGAAAAATCACGAAGTTCAAATTCCTCCAGATGTATGTCATTTTTTATGTGCATTATGTTGTCCATAGGGCTGCGCCACCTTTTGGCGCCGTAGACCTCCACGCCTTTCTTCAGAAGAAACTCGGCCATATGGCTTCCTACGAAGCCCGTTACGCCTGTTATGAGTGCGCGCATCATTACCCCTATTCAGCAATATTCTTAAGCTAAACTGGCAAAAAACTCGCGGAACTTCGCCACTATGTATTCCAGCTCGTTGCGCGTGATCTCCTGATGGCATCCAACGTAGAACCCGTTCTCGTTTATCCACTTTGACACGGGATAGATATCCTCAAGGTTACCAAAAAGCTTGACGTATATCGGCTGGTTTATTAGCGGGTTCATGTCACGCGTTTCTATGTTGTTCTTCTCCAGAAAGTTCACCATGTCCCTCTTGGAAAATCCACCTGCCTTGACGACAATCGGGTACATCATGAACGCATGCTCGCACTTGGGCCTCGTGGCCGGAAGCTGTATATCGTCCGAGAACTCCCGCAGATGTTCGGTCAGGAACGCCGCATTCTTCTGCCGCTTGCGCAGGATTTCGTCCTTCCTCTCCAGTTGTGCAACGCCTACCGCTCCTTCCATCTCGGTTATGCGATAACTGTACCCAAGCCGGACGAATTTGAACCGCCTTTCCACGATGTTAAACAGCTTCTTTTCGTTATCCGTCCTGTCGTCGTCTATGTTGATGTATATAGAGTCCCTGCCATGGTTGGCCAGACTTTTCATTATGACTGCATATTCGGGATTGTTGGTCGCGGCTATGCCGCCGACCCCTGTAGTGATAAGGTGCGCCACGTATGTTGAGAAGCACGATATGTCGCCGAAGGAGCCTACCGGCTTTCCATCGTATCCCACAAACATCGTCTCGCACGTGTCCTCTATCAGCTTGAGCTTGTACTTCCTGACTATATCCATTATCGGTCCCATGTCGCACGCAAGCCCGAACTGGTGCACTATTATCATACACTTTGTTCTATCAGTAATCTTTTCCTCTATCTTCTTCGGGTCTATGTTATAGTAATCCGGCTCCACGTCCACAAACACGGGCTTGAGCCCGTTGCTTATTATCACATTGGACGTGGCTATGAACGTGACCGCCGGCACGAGTATCTCGTCGCCGTCCTTCCATCCTTCGGTTTCTTTCAGGCACGCCACTGCTATTCGAAGCGCGCTCGTGCCGCTGTTCACGGAAAGCCCGTACTTACACCCGTGCAGCGATGCTATGGTATTCTCAAGTTTTGTCAGGTAAGGCCCGTGGCTCAGCCTTTTCTTGTTCAAGGTATCCATTACATACTCTTTTTCTTTATCCGTTATTTCGAGGCAGCCTATCCCTATCTGATGGTCTATCTTATCCATTATCACGCCTCCAGTTTCTCCACGGCTTGCGCCACTGTCTCGGGTGTTATGTCGTTCATGCAACTCCTTCCGTAAACGCATTCGCTTTTGTAGAAGCACGCGCACTCCTTCGGCGGCTCTATTATCATGCCCTTGCCGTAGAGGTCGAATTCATGCCTGTTGAATATGTTGTTGAGCAAAACTATTTTCCTTTCCATGCCCACTGAGACATGAAAGCCCAGTGTCACGCACGTCACCACAACGCCGCATTTCCCGACAAGCCCGGCGAACTGCCTGAAAGGGAAGTGACCGAGATAAACCGCGCCTGTCTTGCCTGCGATGCGCTTGTTCTTCTCGTCCTCGGCTTCGCCTCCCAGCAGAAGCGGCACATAGCCTTTCTTCTTCAGTAGCGTGGCCAATTTTTCCCAGCTTGTCTCGGGCCAAAGCCGGGCCGTCCATCTTTCCGCGCCGCCTGTATTCAATCCTATTATATTGCCTTTTGGCAGCTTCTCGCCAAATTCCTCGAAATCCATTGCATATTTCTCGCCCTCGTACTTGAGACCTGCCATCTCGAACATCTCCTGCTGGTACGTCTTGGTATTCTTCTTGCTCTCATCGTCGAAAAGACCTGTGACGAACTTGTGCTCGGCATCTTTGTCGGCAGGGGCGCACTTGCCGTCTACAAGAACGAACCCTTTCTTCACGATCGCTTTTACAAGCGAAGCAAGCGCGCATGCTTCCTTGTCCTTGTCGAAATTATAAAGTATGTCAAAACCGTCAGCCATGAGTGTCACAACGCTCCTTTCATTGAACCCCATCACGATGTCTGCAGCCCTGCGGGCAAGCTCGGGATAATTCGTTATCCAAGTGATTTCACAGTCGGGGTGCAGCTTTCGCAGCCTCTCTGATATGGGCGTTGAGCGCAGCACGTCCCCCATGGCGGCAAGCTTTATTATCAGTATCCTTTTGCCGCGCTTCCTGTAGAACTCGCACTTGCATTTGGCGCCTTTTTCTTTGTGCGGCTTGCATGGCACATCTCCGCGGAAAAACACGCAGTCCTCGGCAACCTTCTCGCTTCTATAAACCATAATGTAATGTTGTGGCAAAAACTTAAAAACTGGTCACTGCACCTGCATTTCCCTGTCCTGTGGTATCGGCTTACGCGCCTTCCAGACTATGTCCCAACCGAAAAGCGACGGCCATAAGGAGGAAAATCTTCCTGGCTTTGCAGTGCACATGAGTATCTCAAACTGCCCGGAAAGAATCTTCCTAAACCCTGCAAGTGTGAAGAAGCTGGAGGTTATCTGCCATGCACGATTCCTGAAAAGAAACGAGTCCTGCGGCCGTCCCAGAAGGTACATTACCCTGTGCCACAGGTGATAATTGTTTGTCATGCTGCCTATATACAGCCCCCCGGGCTTGAGCACCCTCTCAATCTCCTGCAGCAGGCTTTCCGGGGAATAAAGATGCTGTATAAGTCCCTCTGTGATGACTATATCGAAATATGCATCAGCATAGGGAAGCCCATGATCCACATCCCGCTCTACAGCCGTTATGCCAAGCTTCCGCGCAGCGCGCACATTCTCTGCGTTTATGTCCACGCCGTGCTTTTCTTTCGCATCTATCCGCGAAAGCGTCGCGCCGTCCCCGCACGCTATGTCCAGTATCCTTCCGGAGGGCGGTATCATGGATATTATTATGTCCCGCCTTTTGTCACAGGAAACCGTGTGAACCGGCTTGCCACCCCAGTGCCTGTTCTTGGAATCCATTTGAATAACTTTCGGCAAAACGTTAAATTCCTGCGCTTATTATCCGTTTAAAAACCTTCTCGATTAATTAGACTCGTGATTGAATGAATTACTTAAAAGGCAAGAAAATACTCATTACCGGCGGGACTGGAAGCTTCGGCCGTCATATAGTGAAGAAGCTTATACCGGTAAGGCCGGAGAGCATAA
>DATDXW010000045.1:0-6702 GCA_035289125.1 archaeon
TCTCTTATTTCCCGAACTGGCAGTCTTCGGACGCAGACATATATCCTGCGTCGCCTTCCTTCATGGCCGTCATCCCGCACAGCGAACGCGTCGTAATTCGTTACGGAACGACATGGGCGGATATGCTGGGGCAAATGCTGACGGGTACGGGAATATTATGGATGGCTATAGGAAGGCGCAAACGCGCAAAAGCATTCCTGCACCGAAGTGCCCGTCAGTCAAGAGAATTTATGCGTTCCAGTCAAGTAAATAGATGAACCTTTCTATCATAATACCGGCTTACAACGCGGTTTCTACCATAAAAAACAGGATAAAAACCGTACGGAATGAATTGCCGGAAGCAGAAATCGTAATCATCTGCAACGGCTGCACAGACGGCACGGAAACCGCAGTGCCCAAAGGCGTGAAAATTCTTTCTTTCCCGGAAAAACTCGGCAAGGGCGGCGCGATAGCCGAAGGCATTAAGAATGCCCCCAGCGACATCGTGGCATTCGTAGACGCGGACATGTCTTTCAGCGCGTGGGACTTGAAAAAGATGACGGCGATGCTCGACGATTACGACTGCGTCATCGCATCCAAGTGGAAGGGAAAGCATTTTTCAGAAGTGAAGGAAAGCTTCGCCCGGAAACTGTACGGAAGAGCATGGAATTTCCTCGTCAATGCACTTTTTGCGCTTGAGTTGGAAGATACACAAGCAGGAATGAAAGTATTCAGGCGTTCTTTCATTCCTGCAAGCTTTACATCACGCGGATTTGAGTTTGACGTTGAGCTGCTTCACGCGATGAAAAAAAAGGGTGCGAGGATTTTTGAGTATCCCGTAAAAATAAATGAGACGCGGGAAACTACCATGAAAGCGTATGACGTATTGAAGATGATGGTAGGATTGTTGCGGATAAAACTACGCGCCTCGTGAACGCACAAAAAGAGTCACGCCGCTTTCGCGGTAGACCGTTGTATAGACGCCGGTACTAACGAGACCTCGCATCATGCCTGCATCCGCATTGAGAGCGGGTTCGTCCAACAGAACGTAGTCTGGGAAAGCTATGGACGGTTCGGGCATTCCCGCCGCGTCGCCCCAGTAAGCTTTGGAAAAAGGATTCGGGAAAAGATACGCCTGTTCCCTCCGCGAAACCCCGATCAGAAGCCGGCTGCTCGCAGAAACCGACGCGTTGCCCGGTATCATCCTTATCGCGCTGTAAGCCGAGAGTTCGTATTCTCCGTAGGTTTCCTGACCAGTGAGTATTTGTGCAATTCCTGCGTAGTTGGTTATTTTGGTGGCGTCGGGCCCGATGAGAATATTGCCTGCAACCGAGGAAACGGCGAGGAAAATCACGGCATACGCGAATAACGGATGCCCGCCTCGTTTCTTTTTTGGCACATTCTTTAGCTTCTCAAGGGAATAAACGATGGAAATGAATACAAAGGGTATAATGGCAGCGCTGTGATGATACGTTATCATGCGCGCATAAGGCCAGCCTATCAAAAGATTAAGCATGATTCCGGGAAGCGCCAGCAGGGAAACTGGGCTCAGTAATGGCAATAATCCCGTAGGCAGCAGAATGTCTCCGAGATATTTTACACGGTCCTGCGCCATAATGCGCGTTGCTACGCTGGCAGGATTAAGCGCCATATTTGCCGCTATCTCGGGCAATGTCGCACCATATTCCTGCAGTCCCAGCCGCTCAGATTGCACGTATCCGCCTCCGCCATAGAACGGGAATATGACGAAAATCATTGCGAGCGCCCATGCTGCCGCAAACGCGCATAATGCGATTCCTATTTTTCTTTCGCCTCTCCAAACGGCATACGCACCAAGCACAAAAACTGTCAGCGCATACTCTTCCCGCGTGATAAGCGCGAGAAAGGCGCAATAGAAAAGCATCGTGTATCTTCGTTTCTCCAGAAAATAGAAAGCCCATAAAAATATGGGCACGCCGAGGCTGACGGGATGAAAGTTGTCAAGATTGAGAAACTGCAGCGCAGGATAAAGAAGAAAAGAAAAGGATACGATGAGCGCCGGACTCTTGCCTAGTTTTTCCTTTGCCAGAAGATAAAGCGGGAACGCTGCCGTTGCTAACACAAAACTCTGAAACAACAGAAGCATGCGCGGGTCGCTCCATATCCAGTAAAGCGGCGCAAGCAGCGCGTAAATGAAATACATGTGGTCTCCGAATATGTTTATGCCACGCACAGTGGAGAAAGGCTCCTTGCCGTTCGCGATGAGCCACATAGCCTGGTCTGCAAAAGGATAGTCAAAATTTGAATCCATGAAGTGGTTGGAATAATAAATAGATACTCCTGACGTGACAACGAAATAAATTATCATCCCAATGGCAAGAGCAACGATATGTTTATCTCTAAAAAAGACGTCCATGAGGATATTTATCCGTTCCCGCTTAAATCTTACTCATGAACCCTCCCGACTTCAACTCAATGATAGACGCCTATCTGAAAAAAGAGAAAAAACAGAAAGAGCACGGACGGTATTATCCGAGCGAGATAGGCTCCTGCCTGCGCAAAGTCTGGTATTCTTACAAGTTTCCCGTTGAGACCGAGCCCGAGCAGATGAAAGTCTTTGAGATGGGCAACATAATCCACGAGTTCATTACGAAAGTATTCAAGAGCGACAAGAACCCGCACGTTGAGCTGCTTAAGGAGGAGTTTCCGTTTCGCCATGAAGTGGATGATTTCACGATATCCGGCAGGATAGACGACCTGATTCTGCTAAAAGCCGACGGCTCGCAACTGCTCGTTGAAGTGAAGTCAACCAAAAGCATTAATTATGTAAGTGAAGCCTCGCCGCCGCATCTCGCGCAACTGCAACTTTACATGCACATACTTAACGTCCATGACGGCGTCGTGCTTTACGTGGACAAGGGCACGCTCCAGACGAAATGGTTTCCGGTGACGTATGACGTAAAAAAAGCCGAGCAGGTTATCGCACGGTTTAAAGCGCTCCACCGCTGCCTTACGGAAGACGTGCTGCCTGTAGCGGAAGCCCGCAAGAGCGAGAAAACGCGCTGGATGTGCCGCTTCTGCGAATATAGCGACAAATGCTACGCAGCCACGCCGAAATCGGAGGAGTTCCCGTGAAGCAAACGCTTACGCTCGTGGCCGTGACAGCCGTTGCGTTTGCTGTGCAGATGGCAATACCGGGCATCACCGAAACGTTTCTTCTCGACTCTTCTCTTGTCTTTAGTGAACCGTGGCGCCTTGTCACGTCCATGTTCCTTCACGGCGATATCACGCACATAGCCTACAACATGTTCGCCCTGTTTCTATTCGGCTCGCTACTGGAACGGGAGCTGGGCAGGCTCTACGTTCCTTTCTACATTGCAGCCGGCATAGTTTCTGGCATCGCCGCCGTTCCCTTTTACGCCGCGGCACTGGGCGCGTCCGGAGCCGTCTATGGCGTGATGGGGGCGCTTGCCGCGATAAAGCCGAAGCTTATCGTATTCGTTATGGGAGTCCCGATGCCCATGATAGCTGCCGCCTTCGTCTGGCTTGCACTGGATACGGTGGGATTTTTCTCGTCCACCGGCATAGCCAACGCCGCACACATAGGCGGACTGCTATTCGGCGCGGTCGTAGGCTTCGCCTTTTTCAGAAAGCCCGAAGAGGCGCAGCGTGCCCACGCCTTTATAGATAAGGGAAGTTTTGAGGACTGGGAAAAGAGATATATGGGAAATAAACTACCCGCCACACGGTGTATGACGCACAGATGTGCGTCAAGTTGCTCGTGGCGGGCGTTATGAAAGTGAAAGGAAAGGACTCTCGCGCCGTTTTTCCGGTGGAGCAGGCTCATCTTCGGCTTTATTACGAGGAATTCTGAGAATTCCTCGTATACCCAAAGACTTTTCATGGAAAGTCTTTGTTGTACTTATCGTCGTTTGGTTAGGGAAAGCAGCACCAACCCGCTCTTATCTCATCCGCCCGCGTCACCCTTTGTTCGCCGAGGCACCCGCCGATATAGTTAAAAAGATTTGGTAATAGGAATAAATGCTGAATACAGCTTGATAAGATAAAACCTAGGAGGTATGATTTGATGGCAGATAAGAAACCGCACATGAATCTCGTTACGATAGGGCACGTTGACCACGGGAAGTCGACGCTTGTCGGAAGGATTTTGTTTGATACAGGAAACGTCCGCGAGGACGCCATGCGCAAGCTCAAGGAGCAAGCTAAAGAGCTGAAGAAAGAAACGTTTGAATTTGCATTTATTATGGACAGGCTCAAGGAAGAACGGGAACGAGGACTGACGATAGATATCATGCACCAGCGTTTTGACACGCCTAAGTATTATTTCACTATGATAGACGCTCCCGGCCACCGTGACTTTGTCAAGAACATGATAACCGGTACATCTCAGGCAGACGGCGCTATATTAGTGGTGTCTGCCAAGGAAGGCATACAGGACCAGACCAAGGAGCACGCTTATCTTGCAAAGGTTTTGGGCGTTCTCCAGATGGTAGTGGCAATCAACAAAATGGATGCCATGAACTGGGAAGAGTCCAAATTTAACGAAACGCGCGACGCAGTCAAGAAACTGCTCAGCGGCGTCGGCTACAAAGTCGACTCAATCCAGTTCGTTCCCACGGCTGGATATCTGGGCGAGAATGTAGCAAAGAGGTCCGACAAGATGCCATGGTACAAGGGTCCATGCATCGTAGAAGCTCTGGACGCCTTCACGTTACCGCCGCAGCCCGTTGATAAACCGTTGCGCATACCCATACAGGACGTGTATTCCATCAGCGGAATAGGCGTCGTGCCTGTCGGACGAGTGGAGACGGGCATACTGAAAGCCAACGACAAGGTAATCTTCATGCCCTCCAACGTGCAGGGTGACGTGAAAACCATAGAAATGCATCACGAACAGGTTCTCGAGGCGCGTCCAGGAGACAATATAGGCTTCAGCGTGCGAGGCGTTGACAAGAAAGCCGTGAAGCGCGGCGACGTGGCATGCCACGTTGACAGCATGGCAAAACCTGTAAAGGAGTTCACAGCACAAATAGTTGTGCTCAACCACCCAAGTGTCATGAGCAAGGGTTATACGCCCGTGTTCCACATCAACACGTCCCAGGTGGCCTGCACGGTCATTGAAATAGTCAAGAAAATAGACCCGAAGACCGGCGCCGTGACTCAGGAGAACCCCGACTTCATAAAGACCGGTGACGTGGCAATCATAAAAGTGAAGCCCACGAAACCGATGATAATAGAGAAGCAGTCGGTAATGCCGGACATGGCAAAGTTCGCCATCCGCGACATGGGACAAACAGTGGCAGCGGGCATCTGCATAGACACTGTCGTTGAGTAAATAATCCCGCCACGATGCTGTATGACGCGAAGGAACTGGACAGCGAAGCTGTCATACAGCATCGTGCGTCAAGTTGCTTAAGGACGTGAAGAACTGAACAGCGGAGCTATCATACAGCTTTGTGCGTCTTTGTAAGGGGCGTTGTGAAAGTGACGTCACGCGCATGGTTCGGCTTTTGGCGGGGCGGGTTCGTCTTCGGCTTTATGACGAGGAATTCTCCGAATTCCTCGTATACCCAAAGACTTTCCATGGAAAGTCTTTGTTGTACTTGTTTATCGGTTGGTTAGCGAATAGGACGCCGCCCGCCTTTATAAAAATTGCGTTCATATATTCCGAATGAATTATAATGGCCAGACGCTCTGGTTCAAACAATGCCCGAGAGATACTGGCGATTTATGTCTTAATAGGGACGTGTACGGTCATTACATAGCGTGCCTCCAGTGCGGGTATTATCTTACTGAGGCCCAAATGGCAAAGTTGCTGCACAACGGCTCTTTAACGCCAGTGGAAGATTCGCGCTCTTATCCTATTTCCGCCAATCCATCAAAAAATTAGGACTGTAAACTGCCCGCCTGACACACGAAAAGCGAAGATGGCGTGCGAGAACCGGTGAAAAGGAACGGGCTTTCTGTGCGGTGCAGGTTCGTTTTCGGTTTTACTTATTTATCGTGCAGTCAGCCCACTGACACCGGGAAGAGAATCACTTCCTCATTTCATGGCCGCCGCTTCGCAAAAAAAATCAGGCATTTAAGCTTAACCAAATATGTAAACAGATGCAAACGGCGCGGGTAAAACTGACGGGCAGGACGCCTGACACTCTGGACAAGATTTGCTCGGAGATAAAGGACATGTCAGAGAAGCTCGGCGTATCCGTATCCGGACCGATACCCATGCCAACGAAGAAGTTGCGTGTTCCCGTGATGAAGACGCCCTGCGGCGACGGCATGCACCGCGGCGGAGGCGGAGGCAACTGGGAAACGTGGGAATTGCGCGTTCACAAGCGCATTCTGGACATAGGCGCCAGTGACCGCGTTCTCCGCCAGATAACCCGCATCCGCATTCCCCGTGACGTCAATATTGAAATAGAGCTTACTGACTGATTCATTAGTAAGTTGAAGCATTCTTTTGGAAAGACTGATATTTTTGGGTTGTAAACTGCCCGCCACGATGCTGTATGATGCACAGTGGTGCATCAGTTCGGATAGTGTATATGCACCAACCATAACACATATTTATTCTGCATCTGTACGCCCATAATAAAGTCAGAAACAGAGGAATCTATATAAGCTTTATTCGGAATAGTCTGAAAGTGATATTATGGAACGCACTCTGATAATACTGAAGCCCGACTCAGTGAAGCGCGGGCTGGAGAAAAAAATAGTCAAGCG
>DATDXW010000046.1:0-12331 GCA_035289125.1 archaeon
AAAATGCGTGGAAGGGAAAGCTGGATACTGTTACCGGGGAGTGCGACCAGCCGATGATTATAGATGTCACCATGGGAACTGACACGGTCTCCGGTGAAAAGACATTCCCTGCTTTTGTCAGTTGCGCCCCCCGTGTGGCCGTTTCGCCCGTGCAGGCGCGTGTGGCGTTGGGCACGAAAAATGAAAAAATATTTGATGTCATTGTTTACGATCCGATGGTCATAGGAACGGCAGGGGACAAGCGGTATCTTGTGGAAATGAACCCGGACGACATTGACGGCAAGACGCCTTTCCTTCGTCACTGGATAAGGATTGACTGCCCAAAAGGCGTGTGCCAAAAAAGCGATGCGACCAATGACTTCCTGCGGGCAAGCATGCTGGCCGGTAGTGTTAGTGAGGATGTGCTTTCGTCGGACGGGCTGCTGCGCGCGGGGATGCTTCCGACGAATGCTGCACGCGGCAAATACGAAACACGCGCTTATCTGAATGGCAATGGCGCCCAGATGGCCGGCACGTATAATTACGTCTTTTCAGCGCGGGCTTCGCCCGAAATACAGGGGAGCGGCACGCTTTCCGTCTATTCCGAAGGGCTCAGCGAGATGTCTACGTTGCAACTGATGGGAGCGCTTGTGGTGGCGGCGGTTCTGAGAAGAAAGGTTCGGAAGTAAGTAAATGGCGATTAAAGAGAAATTATGTAAAATACTGTCAACTCCACTAGAATCTCATAAAGCTATAAATATGGCACGAAAACATTAGTAAAATACCGGAAGTATATAAAGGTTGTGTATAGGTGGATTGAATGAATAACCAAAACGAAGCAAGTGCAGTTTTTTCAGATTTGAAAGTATTGGATAGTAAAGTGAGATTGAGCATTTTAAACTTTCTGAATGAAAATAGAAGAGAGTATAGTTTTTCAGAAATATCAGTACAACTTTCTAATATTGATAAAGGTTTATTACAACTACATTTAGGAATTTTATACATATCCAATATGATAAAAAATCACGGATTTGATACCGAAGCAAAATATTCTATTACGCCAAAGGGGGCAGATTTATTACAAAAATTGAAATCCGACGAGACAGCGGAATCAATTATATCTGAAGTAATCGCATAGAATGTTATACGAAAGTTCGCAAATATTTCGATTTTCCGTAAATGTTATCTGTATGCATTGTTTCTTCATGATGCATTCTTTGACTTTGGATGTCAAAACTCCATCCCTTTGTCCATAGGGAGAGAATTCGTCTTTTATGCATAGGATAATTTGTGCTTTACACTCGTTGTTAACGGCGAAGTCCAAAAGTTCGATGTGGGAACCCGAAGCGTCTAAGAATATGAGGATGACATCTATATCTTCTTCCGTGATTATCATTTTCTCTCTTTCTATGATAGGTTCGTTTTTATCTATTACTCCATCCAGCACGTACCCTATCATATCAGCTTTTTCTTTCAAAAAGTTCCTTATTTCCAGTCGCTGGTGATAACCACATTTATCCTTTGACAAAGAATCTGCACATTTTGTGCCGCATTCGCCATCGCGTCCTTTACCGCATATCAAAATTTTCTTACCAGCGAATTTATTTTTTATTTCTTGTAAGCGGTGATTTTCCATAAGTTTTTGCAATCGTTGCTGAATTTCATCTATTTCGTTCATTTTATCCATATGATTATCATAGATGATTAGATTTAAGAGATTTTTAACGGATTATATAGAAATACCGAGTCCCTAATGTTACGAATATACTGAAGTCCCATTGCCATGAAATTCAAGATGGCGAAAACAGAGCTTCCTGCCAAAGTAACCGCCCGTTGAAATCGAGGTACCGACTAAGCGCCGTTATTTTATATACGACACCGGGCATAAATATCTTAGCTAATAATAGATGGAATGGAGGGTGATATATATTAGCGCACCGTACACGAGAGGATATACGCACACGAAGTCCAAGGGACATGAAACGAACGTAACATGCGGTTTTTGCAACCGTTCCGTGCCGCGCTGGAAGACTTTTGCCACTTATAAGGGGTTCAGAATAACCGACCCGGTGATACGGCAGCAGATGGACATGAGGGCAATGAGCATGTTCCAGCGGAAGATGTACGCGTGCCCATCCTGCGCAAGATATAGGGGAATAGTGAAAATAGGCAGAAGCAGGACTTCAAGAAGGGCGGCATGATGGTAGATAATATGGTATCGACTGAATGCAGACTGACGCACAACGGTGCGTCTATTCGCAACCAAGCGAGTGGATTGTGATGACATGGCAGAGTCCCGCGCAAAGATGATGGCAGAGATATTGAGACGTCAGTATGCAGGAGAGAGCGTCATCAAGAGCGCACCTGTGCAAGAAACGCTTACTGTGGTGAAAGCGGAAGACAATTTTATTGCCTCAAAAGAACCGACAGCCGCGACAAGAGCGCCTATTCGTCTGTTGTCCGCACCGAAAAGGAAGTTTGAGTTGCGCGGGTTGCTTTACCGCAAATTCCTGCATCATATCGAAGAGATAACGTCGTCCGGCCGGGCCGGGCAACTGATGGGGATGCAGCGAGGCGAGAACGTCACCTATCCCACGTTCGTTATATATCCCACGCAGGGAATGACGAACCTTCTTCCGCATGAAACCGTGAAGATAAAAAGCATGATTTACCCGCTCGCCAAGCCTTATTCTTATGCGAACATAAAGACGGACAAAGACGGCTCCCTGCTTTATAATGTCATGGAACCGGAACTGACAGAATACGAGAAAAAAATATTTGAAAAACTCAAGGAAGGGCTCATGCAGGTAATAGACGTAAGAATAGAAGACGTCGCAGGGCACAATGAAATTCTGGATTATCTTGAAAAAAACGTGCGCGAGTTGCTCAAGGAATACGGATTTGTTCTGAGCACGAAGGAATACCTGAAGATAATGTACTTCATTTCCCGCGATTTCATAGGGCTCAACGAGATACAGCCACTCATGCTCGACCCGTTTATAGAAGATATCGGGTGTGATGGGAATGGTGTACCCGTTTACGTTGTTCACCAGCGTTACGGCTCGCTCAGGACCAACGTAATTTTCAAGGACATGCAATATCTGAAGGATTTTGTGACCAAGCTGGCGGAGCGCTGCGACCGATACATAAGCTATGCCGAGCCACTGCTGGACGGAACACTGCCGGACGGGGCAAGAATACAGGCTTCACTGGCCGAGGATGTGACGACGCGCGGGCCGACGTTTTCCATACGAAAATTCCGGCAGTCTCCTTTTACGCCGGCTGACATGATAACCCTTAACACGGCATCGGCGGAGATGCTGGCGTATCTGTGGTTCGCGGTGGAGAACGGTGTCAACATACTGATAGCCGGAGGCGTCGCCACAGGAAAGACGTCCTTCCTCAACACGCTGTCGATGTTCATACGCACCGAGGCAAAAATAGTGAGCATAGAAGATACACGTGAACTCTCTTTACCGCACGAGAACTGGATTCCTGGTGCTGCGCGAACGGGCTTTGCTGGTTCTACTGTCGGCGAGGTGACGATGTTTGACCTTCTCAAGGAAAGCTTCCGGCAGAATCCGGACTACCTGATAGTCGGAGAAATAAGAGGCAAGGAAGCTTATGTCATGTTCCAAGCCATGTCCTCCGGGCACCCGTCCATTTCGACGATGCACGCAGGAAGCGTGGACGACGTCATAAAGAGGCTGAGCACGGAGCCGATAAACATATCGCCGGGGCTTCTGGAAGTGCTGGATCTCGTGATAGTCATGACGCACGCCCGCGAGAAAGGCAAGTCGGCTCGCCGTGTCAAGGAGATTGTGGAACTGGAAAGCGTTGATTCTGTTACAGGAAGGCCGAGGATATCCAAGTCGTTCGTCTGGATACCGTTCAAGGACGAGTATGAATATCGCGGGAACTCGTGGGTGCTCCACAAGATATCATTCGAGAAGGGAATACCGTTGAACAAGATAATGGGCGACATCGCGAGGCGCAAGGTGCTGCTCGCATGGATGGCGGAGAAGAACGTGAATACGATGTCGGAGGCGGCAAAGTACATGGACATGTACAGCAATGCACCAGAAACGATAAGCGCACTCATAGGTAAAAAGTATGAACAGGCTGAAGACGGGGATACCGGGGTTTGACGGCCTGGTGGAGGGCGGGATTCCGGAAGAGAATCTCGTGCTACTTAGTGGGCCATGCGGCGCGGGCAAGACTATTTTTGGGCTGCAGTTTTTGTTATCAACCAAGGAAAATGGAATCTATGTCAGTTTTGAGGAGGAGATAAACCAGGTAAAGAAAGCGGCCCGGCTTTTTGGATGGGACGTGGACGCTGCCGAAAAAAGCGGGCAAATACGCTTCTTGAAATACGACCCGTTCAGGATGGAAGACATAATAGAGATGATAGAGAGCAGCATTCGCGAGATAAGCGCCACACGCATGGTCATAGATTCCGTTTCTGCGATAGGCATGTACGTGAAAGACCTGCCGGAGTTGAGAAGAATGATATTGCAAATAAGCGGGATGCTGCGGAAGAACAAATGCACTTCGTTGCTTATATCAGAAGTGATTGCAGGCAAGGAGGCGCTTTCGCGCTTCGGTGTCGAGGAGTTCGTCACGGACGGGGTCGTGCTCATGAAAAACTTTCACACCCCTTCCGGCTACCAGCGCGGGATGACCGTCTGGAAAATGCGCTCTACCAACCATTCTCGGCGCATACACCCATACGAGATAAGCAAAAAAGGCATAACCGTTCTTGCGTCGAAGTCGGTGAAACGATAAGATAAATAAATGCACAGAAAGAGAACCTTGATGTTCCCCTTTCAATCAGTTCTTTGGTTATTCCCATGCTTTCTATGTAAACTTTGCCAAAGGATGATATCTCGTATTTATCTTCTTTTATTTTCTTCCGCCAGGCTGGAGTTATGCCCGGAATTCTGAAGATACTTATTCACAGCCACCGTAGGATAGGGGTTTGGATAATCGGTGTATGTGTTGCCGCATACTAAAATATCTAATGCATCTTTATCCACGTTTCCTCTGGCGATTCTCGCCAAATCGAAATAATTAGTTATGCCGTTCACCAGAAGCAATAGTGCCTTCATACTCAAATTCTTGAAAAGTTCCTATGGTGCTATGAAATCCGGTAATGCAAGTTTTTTCTACCCTCGCGTGCACATATATCCATGAATAAAGCTCTCATAAGGGTAGCCGGCGGCTTCGCCGTGAAGCAATTTCCCAAATATGCGCTGAACCTGAAAAATTCGCTCCAGAGGGCGGGCATCAAAGCGTTATATGAGCTATATCTAGGCAAGATGATTCTGATGCCCATTGCGGCATTTTTCGTTACCATTCCCTCGATTGCGTTCTATCTTTTGTTCGGGCTGAAGTTTCCTATTGCACAGGTAATCACCATGTCTTTTATCGCTGGTGGCGCCACAGCATTTACCATCTTTCTCACTTATCACTATTATCCGATTCACCTGATGTCAAGGAAGAAAACCAGTATAGAAGGCAACATGCCGTTCGCGGTCAACCATATGGCGGCCATCGCGTCGTCCGGCGTTTCGCCCTTTGTCGTATTCAAGCTCGTTTCAAACGTGCCGGAATATGGGCAGATAATGGAAGAAACGAAGCGCATAGTGAGGAACGTGGAAATCTTCGGAATGGACATGGTTTCCAGCATAAAGAATGTTGCCGACCGCTCGCCGTCGCAGGACTTTCGCGAGTTTCTTTACAGCGTCGTTTCGAACATAGAGACGGGCGGCGACATAAAGAAATTCTTTGAAACATATTCGAGGGAGTCAATGGTCAATTACAGGATAAAGCGAGACAAATATCTTAAAATGCTTTCAACCTACGCCGACTTTTACACGGCAGTGCTTATCGCGGCGCCGCTGTTCTTTATTTCTATACTGTCGATCATGGCGCTCATAGGCGGTAGCGTTTATGGGATGGATATCGCCACGGCGATGTCCATAGGCGTATACATTGTGATACCCATATTAAACGTGATATTCCTGCTATTCATACATTACACGCAACCGGTGATATGATGACACTGAAAGAACAAATCTACGAGATGGTGCGGGAGAAGCATAGTAAGAGAGTGGACATAGTCGTCATAAGCATGCTGTCAACGCTGGCCGGTCTTGTCATCGAATCGATGAACGTGCAGTTCTTCATCGGGAGCAACCAGATATTCGCGATGATAAGCCTCGTTGCCGTGCTGGTCGTTCTTGTTCCGCCGCTCTCGGTAAAATATTCCCGGTTCAGCATGACGAAGAACCTGGAAGAAGCTTTCCCGCGCTTCCTTTCGGACATAACATCGAACATCAAGTCGGGAATGACTCTGCCGCAGGCGGTGCGCGCTCTGGAATACAATAGCTACGGGTTACTTTCGAAACATGTGAGGAAGATAGCTGCAAAGACGTCTTGGGGCATCCCCTTTGACAAAGTCCTGCTAAGCTTTGCAAACGAGTCGGAGAGCGTGAATCTCAAGAGAACGGTGCGTTCGATAATAGAGGCGCACAAGTCCGGGGGCGCCATGAGCTCCGTTCTTGAGGCCGTGGCCGATTCCCTGTACGAGCTGGAAACGATAAAGAAAGAACGAACTTCATCGGTCTACTCGCAAATGCTCAACGGCTACATGATATACTTCATCTTTCTGGGAGTCATGGTGGGAATGTCGCGCTTTCTGTTGCCCACATTCACGTTCAGCGATACAAACGTCACGTTCTCGGAGAGCCTTCCCAATATTTTCCGAAGCATAGTTGTCATACAGGGCGTGTTTGCCGGGCTCACCATCGGCAAGATGAGCGAAGGCAGGATAATAGCAGGCATCAAGCACGCGATGGTGCTGGCGGTCATAGGCTTCTCAGCGATAGTGCTGATATTATAAACTTATACCCCACACACCGAAAACCGCCTGATGCGAGAGATAAAGGCGGGTTCATGCTCCATTCTCTAATAGTGCTAACGGTAAACAAGCACGACAAAGACTTTCCATGGAAAGTCTTTGTGTATATGAGGGATCTTTGAATTCCTCGTAATAAAGCCGAAAAGGAACCCGCCCACTGAAACTGTGCGTAGGAAGCCTGTTTCCATTCCTTTCACGATGTAGTCACTTTACAACCCGCATACCGAAAGCCGCCCGTTGCGAGCAACTTGACGCACAACGGTGCGTTACGGGAGAGAGACAAGAGTGGGTTAATATGCCATTCCCCAACCAAACTATAACAAGTAAAACCGAAGACGAACCTGCTCCGCCAAAAGACGAACCATGCGCGTGACGTCACTTTCACAACGCCCGCCACATGCTGTATGACGCGACGGAAAGCGAAGCTGTCGTACAGCTTTGTGCGTCAAGTTGCAGTGGCGGGCAGTTTACTGGCAAGTAGTTTACACGCATGGCAAATTCGCAGGGCATATAAAAACCTTTTTCCCTCTCCACTGCAACAGATAAGCATGAAAATCGCCGTTATTGCATTCTTCGCAGCTGTTTCGCTCGCCGCGGCTACCGCTAATTTCGCGGCGCAGTCCGAGGGCATAAGCATGAGGATGGCTTTCCATATAGGTGACTCCAAGACGGATGACACGTTTGAAACGCAGGACGGTTACGCGATAGTTCAGGGCAGCAATGTATCAGTGGCGATAATATCTCTGGATACGCCAATAGGGGCGCAAAGTGACACGTCCTTTTCTTCTTCAGATTCATCCATAGAAGCGCGGGCATCGAGTGGCGACTTCATACTCGCGTTCATCAACGCGACGAACGCCACGATAACGTCAAAGATGCCGCTCACGGTCATGTTCAGCGCTTTCGCGCCGCTTTCCTATATTATTCCGTCTTCATTTCCCATATACATACGGCTTGAATACCCGCTTGATATCATAAGCAGGGCGCGCATACCGGCGGGTAACGTTTACGTGCTTGTGCGAAATGGGGGCAGGGACGCGCGCGGCATTACGAGAATATCGGTGACTGTGCCATGATAATACCCCTTGTTTACTCCGTTCACGAGTGCGTATCCCATATTAAAACTAATCGCCTTAAGGGGCAGAATCCGCTTTTGAGCCACGTGTTCGCGATAGGGCTTTCGCTCGCGATTGTCGGAGTGGTGATATACGTCACGTCTTCGCTGAACGAGCAATATACGACGTTTGTCGCCGAGCAGGAAGTGTCTCAAGTCTGCTCAATAATACGCTCCGCCGCGGGCAAAATGACAACGAGCGAATATCTTTCGCTCAACGACACCATGATTTCAAAAATAATCGTCAATCTTCCTGACAAAATCGCGAACGAGCCTTACCGCGTCCGGTTCATAGGCAAAAATGCCAGCATAGAAACGCAGTCCGCCAACACCACGTGCGTTCTTGGATATAACGCAACTTATCGTGGTAGTGTGTCTGGCGGGCGCGCCAGCATTTCATGGATAGCAGACAAGAGCGGCGCGAGCATCGTGGAGTTGGGCAGTTCATGACGTCCAATATATATATGGGATACGACGCATTCGCAGAATGCGGGCGTAGTGAATAATATGGGATACGATGCACGAAGTGCAGGGTATGGACACGACTTGCGAGCAAAGCGAGCGAGGGGTATGCTAAAGGGAGCGACGCAGGTAGATTACATAGTTTCAGCTGGCATTTTCATCGTGGTCTTCGGGATGACCGTCGCCACGGTTACGGATTATTATGCCGGAGTGTCGGAAAGCACCAAGATAACTACGTTGCGAAGCTACGCGCTGGACCTGCTGGACTCGCTGGAAAAAGCACCTGTCCCGCCCGTCTGGACGGGCACGCCTGACGTGCTTGGTATAGGCGGGAAGGCTTACCGTTTTGCGATACTGGTTAATAATACGGCTAATAATTACATGAACGACGGCGTTACGGCGCAAAGTTTAGCGTCAGAGATAGTGAGTTTCAGATATGCAGAGATGGGCAGTGACGTTGACGTGAACTCGACAGTAATATATAACGAGACGGGCGCGACAGTGCCTTACAGCGTTTCTGGAGACAACGTTTCGTTCACCACGGCACTGGACGCAGGGCAGGCAAAATGGTTTACCGTCTATTATGATAGAAGCAGCAATTTCACGTCCCGCTCCACGAGCGTCTCGGGCGCCAATAATCTGACACAATCCGTGTTTGGTGTGGAGGAGATACAAGTTGTCAAGTACAGAGAGATGCAGAAGCTCAACGGAGCGGCTTATGCTACTGTAACGGTGGCAACCGGCATGAAAGACTTCTATCTTGAGGTCTTCAACACGGTCACGAACGCAACGTATTTCACCTTTGGCAACACGGCGCCGGCGAGAGGCAACGTCGTGTCTGTGGAGAAGCCAATTATATACCAGAACGCGACGGCCGATATAATAACCGGTAAGTTAAAGGTGAGAGTGTGGTAATAGTGAAGCATAATATGGGATACGACTTGCGAGCAACGCGAGCGAGGAGTATGAGGGGTTTCATTTATACGCTGGAAGTCCTGATAGCGATATCGCTCATAGCCGTGTCTTCCTCCCTGCTCTTCTCGCGCGTGCCGGAGAAGCCGGATTTCGTGCCGGCTTTGCTTAAAGAACGGGCGTTTGAGGTTCTGGACAACCTTTACAATTCTGGCGTACTTGGCATTTATGCGGCAAACAATAGCGAGCCGTCGCTGGAGCAGAGCTTGCTTAGCTTGTTGCCGCCCAACTATCTGTTTGAAACGGAGATATGCGCGGAATCCTGCGACACTTTGAACGTTCCGGGCAACCGCAGCGTCGTTTCGGCAGACTATTACATCGGAAGCTACCGCGGCAGTTACGTAGGCAAGAGAGTGAAAATATGGGCGTGGACAGAGTGAGCAATAATATGGGATACGACGCATTCGAAGAATGCGGGGTATTGGCATCGACATGCCCTGCACGCTTCGCGTGCATCGCGTCCCATATTATACGTTGCTTCTGCTCGCGAGTCGGTACCACATCCCCCCGCCCGCATGGCCAGATGTTCATAATATCGGCGATGATAGTAATCATGGCGCTCTACTCGCTGACGGGACTGCTATCCATCTATTCTACCGGGCAGGAGAAAGCGCGCGAGGAGGGCGTGATAATTGAGAAGATGCTTTCCGTCGTCGTCAGGGAATACAAGAGCATTGCAGGGCTGGCAGTAACCAAGGATAATGCCACAATAATACAATATCTTACGAACTTTTCGGCGCTGGTACGGAACACACGTGACGCGCGTGTTCTTTACGTTTTCGCTTACTCCAACACGAGCGCGCAAAAGTTTTCGGTGACTACTGGGAACTACGTAAAGGACAGGATAAACGTGTCTCTGAATGCAAGCGACTCAACGCCTAATTACTCTTTACTGCTTGAAGACAAGACCAACGCGACGGTGGAATTCACCCGTACTTCTAACGTCATGATAAACATAACCATGACGTACGTAGATAGCAGTGGCAGCCACGGCGAAACGTTCGCACTTAACGCCTCTTCCCAGAATTCACTGGCGCTGTTCATTGACGTAGCTTTGGAGGAAGACGGCGCTTTTGTGCGCTCAAAGGACATATACAACAGGAGCTGGTAAAATGAAAATGATACGGGTTACGACGCATTTGAAAAATACCGGTGTAGTAAATAATATGGGATACGCACTCGCGAAGCGAGGGGTATTATTAAAATACCGGTGTAGTAAATAATATGGGATACGCACTCGCGAAGCGAGGGGTATTATTATGAGTTCGCTGCTTTCCTTTGCCGTGATAATATTAATTTTTGTAGCCAGTGCAGCTATCGTGCTGAATTACGCCGACGAGGTCGTCTTCTCGCAGGCAGCCGGAGTCACGCTTTCGGACGCAAAGCGCGTCATGCGCCAGATAGATGATGCGATAACGCAAGTAACCGCCGAAGGCGCTGGCGCCAGCAGGAAATTGCGCATGAAGAGCTCGTCTATAATTGAAGTGATACCGGAAGAAAACACGATTATGACGCAACTCCAGTTGCCGCTGAGTTTTGCCCAGTACCTGACGTTCATCGCTGACGGCAACGAAAGGACGATAGCAGGCGGCGGCGTTTCCTGCTCGGATGCGGGAGACATAGTGATGGAGAACCCCTTCTTGCGCGTGGTTTTTTCGAAAATCGGCTCGCCTTCTTCCATGGTAGCGATAAATACAAGCGTGCTCCTGAAAAGTGCCACGATAAAGCCGGCTGACCTGCGCGTGGATTTCACAGATTCGGCGATAAAGATAAACCAGAGCACTGCGAGCATAAATGGCACGGGCTATACGGAACTGTTGCGTAAAAACAGCAACGCGCCTTCGTGCACGACGCACGCCTACGTGAACGGCACGTATGAATACGATGCGTACTACACCCTGTACTCGGGGGCGGACTTCCTGTCCGTAAGCATCAGAAACGTCGCGAGAAAATAAATAATCCGCCTATGCGAACGTGCAGGGCGTTGCATCTTTGTGCGTCTTGGTAGCGGGCGTTGTGAAGCAGACAGGAGAGGACTTTTAGCGCACGGTTCGGTTTTTTTGTCGGGGCGGGTTCGTAAATTTGGCGTTCCGTTACGAAGCGCACTCGCCCACCAATCTCTCGTGCTGCGTGGTTTTCGGTGTGCGGGTTAGTAAAGACAGCTTCGCTGTCCAGTTCCTTTGCGTTCTTCACCGGCAGACAGTTTACAAACCAATAAATACAAGGCGCCGGCATAAAATTAGCAGTTAAAGCTATGTTAAAACGCGTGGGGTTGGGTGCCAAAGAGAAAATTCTGAATGCTTTAGGCAGTGAGCCGAAGCCGATACGCAAAGTGGCTGAAGAAACGGACTTCAGCGTCCAGACTACGTCCAAGTATTTGCATATTCTTGCCGCCGAGCGCAAGGCGACCATGACGGCTTTCGGTAATATGAAGCTGGTGACGAGACGATGACTGTAAAAATAATATATTTCGCTAGGAAGGAATCCCAAGGATGAAGGAAACCTTAGGTTTCCTGCGCCTTATGAAGCTGGTGACGAGACGATGACTGTGAAGCGGGTGATACTGGATACGAACATTTACGGGAGAATCGTGATAGATGCGAAAGGGAGCACTGTGAGAAAAGCCTTGAAAAATCCGCCGGGCTTTGCTATAGGCGGAGGAGAGCTTGCAATATGAGCGTCAGTAAATCCAGCATGGTCGGGACTAATTTCTACATGACGTTATCTTTCCTGCTTCTCGCAGTGTCATTCGCCGCTCCCCCGAACGGGCTTACGGTTTACCATCCGGCGAGCCAGATAATCGCCGGCATTTTCCCGGAGAACTACACGATAAACGGCACGCTGAACATCACGCCGACGACGAGCGCGGGGACAAACTTTTT
>DATDXW010000047.1:0-3243 GCA_035289125.1 archaeon
ATCATTGACTTTCATATGCCTGACCTGCCTTGTTCAAATATTACTGAAATTAGTATGACAGCAAGGCTTTTAAGCGTTGCCGTGACGACGGAAAACTCATGTTAAATCGTTAAATAGTTACGCGGGAAGAGTAAATATGATAGTCACTTATTATGGACGTGTGACAAAAGAACGCGGGAGATTCTGGGGGAGCGTCAGTCTCGGCAGTGGTGTCGTATATAAGACGCGCGGCACTACTGCTAAAGAAGTTATAGAAAGAATACCGAAGGTGTTGACCAACTTATTCAATTATATGCATTCTCGTGGAGAGCATTTGCCTGTACCGGAAGAAACAGAGGGCGCCACACCGTTCTATGTGAATGTACCGGATGGCGCGGATTACGCAGATCACATATAGACAACTGCTAATAAACTGCTAATAATATGTCACATAAGTTTCGCAGTTATCTATAACTATAAAAATGAAAATCAGCCTGCCGGTAACACCTATCTTCATTCTTCGCCAAGGCGACGTCGGGAGGCTGAGGGCCGGCAGGCACTGAATCATAATACAGACGCAACGGTTAAAAATCCACTGTATTCAAGCAGTGAATTTGCACATCGGATTCCAGAGAATTCAATATTTAAAAGCCTTCGGTAATGCACTCATTCCGCCTTCACTAAAAATTCGCGCTTGGCGTAATCCTGCAGCTTCGCAAATATTTCGTCGACGCTGCGCTCTGCCAGCTCCTTCATTCTCTGCCGGACGTGGGAAATGTAGAAGAGTATGTATGTGTCGTGGGCAGGACCGGCGGATGCTGAAAACTCTGAGTCAAGCGATGCCCTGGCGCTCAGTGTGAGGAACGAGCCGGCTTCTTCGTGCGTGCCTTCCGCCACGAGTGTGACGTGCAGCATTGTGTTGCTGTCCATCGCCTCGCTCACCAGAAACTCGGCACGCGTGGTTTTTTCCGGCCCCGTGGTGCGGAAGACGTTCTCTTTCTCTTCTGCGCCGAGGGAGAGCGCGAATTGGGTAAATTGACCGGTAGCCACGTAGATATCCGACACCACGAAAGAGTGCGCCCATGAGTGAAGCTCTTCACTGATACGTTCCATAACAATAGTTTATTTATCCCGATATATATAATTAGCTGTATGCACCGTTATTCAAAGGGCTACCGCGCTGAGCGCAACATTGTCCATGAGCTTGCGCGGCGCGGTTACATGGTGATACGGGCGCCGCACTCCGGGAGCATAAACCTCGCTTCACCGGACGTGATAGCGGCGAAGGACGGGCGACTGATAGTCTTGGAGTGCAAGTCGCGCGAGGAAGCTTTCACGATGGAAAAAGAACAGATGGAGGAGATGGCAAAGTGGCGGGACGTCGCCCACGCTTCTGCTTACGTCGCGTGGAAGATAAACCGGAAAGGATGGACATTCCTGAAGCTTGAGGATGTCATCGCAAATAACGGGCATATAGGCAAGAAATTCGCGGAAGAGAAAGGGATGGGAATAGACGATATAGACCGCCAAAACTGACTGTTCTTATAATTTTCCGTTTCCGGCAAGGCTTAAATACTAATTCCGAGGAATTCAATGTGTGAACTCTGATGTATCGGGATTCTATGCGCTGCCTCTGGAAAAGAGGCTTGCCGTGATTCGCACGCACGCGTCACTGACAGCGCAGGAAACTGCGCTTCTGAAAAAAAGCGGGGCACTCGGGCTTGAGAGAGCCGACGCGATGATAGAGAACGTCATCGGCACGACGCAACTGCCTCTCGGCATAGCCACGAATTTTCTGGTCAACGGAAAGGATTATTTGGTGCCAATGGCGATAGAGGAGCCTTCCGTGGTCGCTGCGGCGTCTTACGCGGCAAAGCTGGCGCGGAAGTCCGGCGGCTTCGTGGCTTCGGCTGACCCGCCAATGATGATAGGGCAGTTGCAGCTTGTGTCGCGGAGCCTTGCGACTATTTATCGGGCACGCGAACGCGTGCTTGCCAACAAGCGCGAGATAATGGACATAGCGAACGGGAATGATTCAATAATGATAATGCTGGGCGGGGGCGTAAAAGACATCAAGGCCGACATGATAAGCACGAAGCGCGGGCATATGCTGATAGTGCAGCTGCACGTGGACGTCCGCGACGCGATGGGCGCAAACGCAGTCAATACGATGATAGAAAGCGTGACGCCACGCATACTTGAGATGACGGGCGCGGAATCGCGCCTTAGGATAATATCGAACCTCTCCACGGGCAGACTTGCCCGCGCCAAAGCCATATGGAACAAAGAAACGCTAGACGAAGACGTAATGGAAGGCATTCTGGATGCTTACGCATTTGCGGAAGCGGACAAATACCGGTGCACGACGCACAACAAGGGAATAATGAACGGCATGGATTCCGTCGCCATCGCGACGGGTAACGATTTCCGTGCGCTGGAAGCCGGGGCGCACTCTTATGCTGCACTGAAAGGCTACAAGCCGCTGACAAAGTACGAAAAAAATAAGAAAGGCGATCTGGTCGGAAGCATAGAAGTGCCTATAGCTGTCGGGATTGTCGGCGGCGCGACAAAAACGCACCCGATAGCGCGGATAGCGCTTAAAATTCTGGACGTGAAGACGGCGCAGGAACTGGCGGAAGTGATGGCGTCCGTCGGGTTGGCGCAGAACTTCGCTGCGATGCGCGCGATGATTGCGGAAGGTATCCAACGTGGCCATATGAAATTGCATGCCAAGAACATTGCAGTCATGGCGGGCGCGGAAGGGCGCCTGATACGGCGCGTCGCCGACGCGATAATACGCAAAGAGCAAATCTCCGTGAGCGCGGCAAAGGAACTTATAGAAAAATGGAAGAAACGCGGGAAACGCTGAATATGGCGGCGAAACGGGCTTTCCTTGAAGAAGCCGAAGAATATCCGACGTTGCCATACTGGATGCGCGCGAAGGAATGAGACGCACAGGAGTAACTGACATATCGCGGCTACGTCATAATCTCCTGTCGCAAATTGCTGTAAAATCTTTCCTTGCTTCGTCGTTTAATTGCGCCATCCATGCCACTTCACTGGTGACACTGTCGCGTATCACGGAAAAAACGGGCTTTGACTGGCAGAATTCCGACAAAAGACAAATACGGCGTCACTACGCAGCTGGACTCGTCTATCAGCCCGTAGAACCTGTATTCCTGCGACTTTATCCTGAGCTCGCGGCCGGAGCCTTTCGCGCCTATCTGTATGGACGTAGTATCCCGCGCTCATTTTTAAACCGGA